>CAWVYN010000013.1:0-10322 GCA_963934425.1 uncultured Flavobacteriales bacterium
TTTAATGATTCCTGTAAGTATACCAATTAGCATAATAACTGCCAAAATAAAAATACCAACTCCTAACTTTTTGAGTTTAGCGTTTTGCTTTTTCTTGCCAAAGAAATAAAAAATGGAAGCGACTATGGATAAGATAATAAATATTTTCATAATTATAAAGTTAAGGAATTTCCCATGAAGAAATCAAGGATTTTAATTTTGAATAAATAATCATATTTTGATTGGAGTAAATCAGATTCTGCTTTTATTAGTTTATTTTTTGCATCATTATAATCATATACATTTAGCATACCTTCATCGAATTTTTGCTGATTATAACTAAATGACTCTTGCAATGCTTCTACTGATATTTTTGCAAACTGAAATTGTTTTTCAGCAGAAATTACATCAGACCTTACTTGCTCTACTTGTTTTCTGAGTTGATTTTTTGTTTTCTGCAAATCATTTTGTGCGCTCATTACCCCAATCTTCGCATTAGCAATTGAAGAATTTGTCATCCAGCCATTAAATAGCGGTATGCTAAGTGAAAAACTAAGTGACTGAGAAAAATTATCTTTCAATTGCTGATTAAATGGTGTAATTTCAGAATTGAAATCTAAAATTGGCATCAATACATTTTCCCCAGAAGAAAGCTGATACCCTGACGGCATCATTCCCAATGAATCAATTCCTGTGATTTTTGTTCTTGCGTCAGAGTAGCCAGAGCCCATTGAGCCATAAAGCGTAATTCTAGGACTTCTTCCTCCTTTTGAAATTGCCAAACTTTTGTCGCTGCTTTTGAGTCGATATTCTGCGCTTTTCACATTTGGAAAAATCTCTAAAGCTTTTATATAAATCTCTTCAGTTGTTGGCACTCTGTTTTGCAGTGGCAAAGTAATAGAAGGAACCAAAATGTCAAAATCAGTATTTGCCTCAATTTCCAACAATTGCTTAATATTTAAAAGCGCTATTTCATCTTGGTTTTTTGCTCTTACTAGTTGTAACTGCTCAGATGCTACTTGAGAATTACTTTCAAGTAATGAGCTTTTGGACAGCTGTCCTTCACTTACTAATTTACTTATTCTTTCTTCTTGCTGGATAGAAATTGCTAATTGCTTTTCTGCCATTATTACCAATTCTTTATTAAAAAGAACTTGTAAAAAATCAGTAGCAACAGTTAAAGAGATGTCATTTATTACTTTTTTGATATCGTACTTTTTCGCCATATATTCATAGTTATCACGTTTTATTTTATTGATGTTTTGAAAACCACTAAAAAGAGTAACAGAAGAAGAAAGGGAAAAATTATTTGTTTTTACATTTAGATTGGTGAACTCATTGGAGTAAGGATCAACCGTTCTTCCGTAATTATACCCTTGGGAGCCACCCCCATTCAAAGATGGGAATAATAATAGTTTGGATTGTATAAGCTGTTGCTCAGAAGATAACACATAGAGTTTGGCTTGTTTTATGTCTAAATTTTCTTTTTTTGCCTGATTGATACACTCTTGTAAAGTCCAGATTTTCTGGGAAAAGGAGCTTGAAGTGCATAAAACAGCTGTTAAGAAAAAAATGTATTTCTTCATCTTAAATTTTGTGAATCGCAAATGTAAGAAGATTTTAGCTTTTTGGCTCTTTTTTTAGATTATACCAAACAAGACCAACAACTATCATGGAAATGTAAGGCATAGCCATCAAATAAAGTATCCCATCATTGAGTCCTGCACCTATACTTCCTCCACTTTGCAAATTGGCTTCCACTACTGCTTTGCACATGGCGCATTGTGCATTTACATTCTGAGAAATCAGAACAATGCTTAAACATAATAAGATGTTAAAAGTGCTATTTTTACTCATTCTGATTTTCTTTTTGTTTGTATTCTGCCATCAAGACTCTTATATCTTTAACTAATATTTTGATATCCGCATCATTTGTGCCATCATAAGCACCATAAGGATTTCCGTTAATATCAATTCCTGAACGCACCTTCCCTTCTTTATCAACTAAAACAAGATATTCAGAATGTAAAAAACCACCTGGCGCTAATTCGTCCTCACTTACATTTACAAAATAAGAAGCTGCAATATTATAGATCGCATCCTTCTCACCTGTTACAAAATTCCAATTGATCAAATTGATGTGCATAGAACTTGCATATTCAAATAGTTTTTCTGGACTGTCATTTTCAGGGTTAACAGTATGCGATAAAAATTTAATATTGGGATAAACACTTAATTCATCTTGCACGTATTTCATTTTATTGGTCATTATTGGGCAAATAGTTGGGCAAGTGGTAAAAAAGAAATTTGCCACATAAATACTTCCTCTATAATCAACATTGGAAACGGTATCACTATTTTGATTAATAAAGGAAAAATTTGGGATTTGATGTCCTTCAATACCAATTGTTGCCAATGGCATAAAATGATTCTCTGCCTTTGTTACATAAAAATAAATGATTCCTGGAAGGGCTAAAATTGCAATTAAGCCAGCCCATTTTTTAATTGATGAAAATGCCATATTACATCATAAAGTATGAATAGCTTCCTTCTGAAAGAAGTATAAAAAGTAAATAAGGAATAAGAATAAAAGCAGGAAGCAATAATGTCCATTTAAAAGATTCTCTTTCAAAACCTAAATGCATAAATACTAGTACTATATAGCCCGCTTTTACAAGAGTAAGCACTATAAAAATATGATTTAGCAGTGAAGTGCCTAAAAACTGAGTTCCAGCAATTATTTCTGGTTGGATCACGCCAAGTAAAACCTCAACTGTTGTAACGATAAGTAAAATCCAAAACACCTTCCAAATCCACCAATTTCCTTTTTGTTCGTTTGACATAATTTTTTATTTTTTTAAACTAGATAAAAGAATGTAAATACAAAAACCCAAACCAAATCGACAAAATGCCAATACAGTCCTACTTTTTCAACCATCTCGTAATGCCCTCTTTTTTCATAAGTTCCTTTAATTACATTAATAAGGATAATGCTAAGAATGATAACTCCACTAAAAACATGGAAGCCATGAAATCCTGTAATAAAGAAGAAATAATCAGCAAATAAAGGGTGTCCGTATTCATTCATCATTAAATTAGCTCCATGAATCATAGAACCATCTGCTAGCATTCTACCTTGTTCTGTTCCGTGAATAAAATGTCCCCATTCCCATGCTTGAGATCCTAAAAACATAGCTCCTCCTACAATTGTTAAAGAAAGCCACAGAATCACTTTTTTCTTTTCCATTTTATGGCCATAATTTACCGCCAATACCATGGTTACAGAGCTCATGATAAGAATAAAGGTCATCAGTGCTACAAAAAGCAAAGGATGATCGCCATGCATAAATGGGAAATGCGTAAAAACAACTTCTGCTTCTGGCCAAATGTCTTGATATTTGAATCTGCTAAAACCATAAGCCGCTAAAAAACCAGAAAAAGTAAGTGCATCTGTAAGAAGGAAAAACCACATCATCATTTTCCCATAACTAACATTATAAGGCCTTTCACCTCCTCCCCACACATTTGTTTTTGAGATTGTTTGTTCCATAATTAATTTAATTAGCGACCAAAATTAGTATTTTTCTATATTTTGAACTATGATTTCTATCATAAATATTAAATATAGCGCATAAAAAAGTATAAATACAACCACAGCCCTGCTAAATAATGCCAATAGATTGAAATCAGTTCAATTCCTAAATAATTTTCAGTATTGTATTTTCCTTTTTTTGAATTAATTGTGGTTACTAAAAGAGCAATTAATCCTCCAGAGAGATGCGCCAAATGAGAAAGTGTAATCACATATAAGAATGAAGAAGAAACATTACTCCCTTCACCAGTCATATACAAGCCTTGTACAACAAGTGATTCCCACCCTTTGAATTGTGAAAATGCAAAAATACAGCCAAGTAGAAGAGCGATAAAAAGCCAAGAAGTAGCACTTTTATTTTGCTTAATAATTCGTTTAGCAATAATAAGACAAATACTACTGCAAACAAGCGTGATTGTGCTAAGCAAAAACCAATCTGGTAATTGAAAGACTATCCAATTCCCTTCTGCTTTCCGGACAATATATGCAGAAGTGAGTCCTGCAAAAAACATACTTATTCCCGCAATCCCTACCCATAAAAGGAGTTTTAGACTTTTATTTTTCAGCATAATTTGAGTTTAATTTTGATGTTGCAATTTTACTGCTTTTTATAAAATTAACGTTCTAAAAATCGTAATAATGATTAAACAAATCTGTTTTGAGTCCAATAGAATAAAAGATGGTGTTTACCTCACCTGATTCATTTACTAAATTTCTTTTCATTATACCAAAATCAATTTTAAGATTGGTAGTAGGATTAATAATATATGCAATATTAAATTGCATATAATTGAGATCTGTAAGGGTACCTTGATACATCACAATACCAAAATCAGATGGTCTTCCTGCATGTGTAAATCCAGAAGGCTCTTCAAATTCACCAGTAGACATATAGATGTCATTTCCATATGAAGTTGGGTCTCCTATTATTTTGTCACCATATTTTGCCAACATCAATTGTGCTCTTGCTGCCCATCTCTCTTTTCGGTAATTTATTATAAGAAGTTTTTCGGAGAAATTAGCACCAAGTGGATGAGCAAGCGGCTGATTGTAGTGGGCATAATTTTGCTGAGGATTATGATGAGCATAAGTGTAAGGTCGTACCAAATTATATTCTATTTGCATTGTGAGATTTTCCAAACCAATTGCGTCATATATTTTTGCCCCCAATTGATATCCGTATTTTGAACCATACCAATTATTACTTACCTTCATTTCATTCAAATTGAATTCATCTAAAACCAATTGCCCGTATACATGAGATTTAAAAGGCAGTTTGTATTTAGCATTTATGCCGAAAAGGGCATTATCTGGAGAGTTAATGGAATATTCCAAAGGGTGGAGAAGGGCAATAGGATTTAAATAATTTACATCAAATCCTTTACTCCCAGGGGCATGACTTACTCTCCAAATTACAGATTCAAAAACTCCAATATTGAATCTTGAATTTACATTTGCAGATAAATAATGAGAGGACATGTATTTTTTAGCATAGCCCATTTGGTCGTAATCATCAATTCCATTGTTTTCAAAATAGTTTATATCCTGCATTTCGGCATAAAGGTTGGTATATTGCACTTTCCAAAAAGAAGTTTGAATACGCAAAAAAGGATAATTAAAGGCATTATCTGAAAGTAAAAGTGACCTATAACCATCCCCAATAAACTGTTTACCATGCCCAAACTGAACCACAAAATTTCTGCTTGGGGTTACTCCGACATAGCCGGATGCCATGGCATAATCAAATCCTGTTTGTTTGAAATCTCTGGCATATCCCTGTCCAAAAACTACTTTTGTTTTTCTAATTTTAGCATCTAAATAATTTGGGAAAATAGCCTGATTTTCTGCAAAAGAAGAAAAGAAAGATACAGATTTCCCAATATCTCCTTCAATAATGAAGCCTCTTGTATTGCTAAAAGTATTGGCTTCACTTTCCATCTCTTTGCCTCTTGAAAGATGAATTATAGGAGAACTCTTAACTTTATAATTTTTGCCTTTAATGATAGTAAGATGCTCTGAAAACAATTTTCTTTTATACCATTTTGTCCACTTATTTGGAAATTCTAAAAGGTGTAAAGAATCAGTATTTACCTTCCTATTTACAGTTGATTTTATTAGAGGCCTAAAAGAAGAATGAATTTCACTAGCGTTAATTTCTTGCTCATAAATTAAATTTACATCATGGCTTAATGGTAAGTTAGTATGTTGTGCATTGATTTGAATAAATACAAATACAAATACAAAAAACAAACATCTTCTAATCATCATTCTTTTTTCTCATCAAAAAGGGAATGTATAAAAGTGTAAGATTAATTGCTGCAAAAATGGAAATAGCAAAATTTACATTCATATTTAACAAAAAGTAAGCAATAACAATTAAAAGCATATTCATTATGCAAATAATCAAAGTTGTTTTTTGATGCCCAAAACCCAAATCTAATAAGCCGTGATGAATATGATTCATATCAGGAGAAAGAGGGTTTCTCCCTCTAATTACTCGCACTACAAAAACCCTAAATGAATCAAATAAAAGAACAGCCAATATTGCTATTGCAACCAAAGGGCCTTTATTCGGCAAGTGAATGGCGTCATTTACGATGCCAGAATTAATAGAATTTATGGATAAAATGGATAAAATCAACCCCACAACTAATGAGCCAGTATCTCCCATAAAAATTTTGGCTGGAGAATTGTTGTAAATTAAAAATCCTAGAAGAGCCCCCATAAGTGTAAATGCAAGCAATGCCATACTTATCTGATCAGAAAAAAATGCTAAAAGCCCAAATGACAAAGATGCAACAATCCCTAATGATCCTGCTAATCCGTCCACTCCATCAATTAAATTAAACCCATTGGTAATTACAATTACCACAAAAACAGTAAATAATGTTGCGATAATTTCCGATAGCTCATAAATCCCCAATACCCCATGCATATTGTCTATTTGCAAATCATGAAGGTATATTATTATCAGAATGGCAAGAATTTGTCCAAACAATTTTTTAGTTGGGGAAAGGGAGAGTAGATCGTCAAGAACCCCAATAAAGAAAACAACAAACATGCTTACAATAATAAATCGGATTTGTTCTATTTCTGCCCAAAAAAGCAAAGAAAAGATAATGCCAGCAAAAATAGCTATGCCTCCAAAAATAGGCACTTTCCCGATATGAGAAGAACGCGCACCAGCACTATCGTACAAACGAAATTTTTGTGCAAAAAATATGATTTTAGGAATAGCCAAAAAGGTAATTACAAATGCTGTTACAAATGAAAGTAGAATCTCTATGGGGACGCCAAACATCTTATCTTTTTGAATTATTTTTTAATCCCTCTATATCAGATTCAACCATTATTTTACAAAGCTCTTCTACAGTGGTTTTTGGTTTCCATCCTAAGAGTTTTTCTGCTTTTGCAGGGTTTCCTATTAAGGCATCTACTTCTGCCAATCTGAAATATTTTTCACTTACTTTTACAATTTCTTTTCCTGTTTTTTTATCAATTCCTTTTTCCTTAACTCCTGCACCTTCCCATATTATTTCTGTTCCTATTACCTCAAATGCTAATTCAGTAAACCGCTTTACTGTAACTGCCCTATTTGTTGCTAAAACAAAATTATCAGAAGTCTCATACTGCATCATTCTATACATGCCCTCTACAAATTCTGGAGCATAACCCCAATCTCTACTTGCATTCAAATTTCCTAATTCAATACAATTTCCTTCTCCTATATTAAATCTTGCAACTCCATCCGTAATTTTTCTTGTTACAAATTCCAATCCTCTAAGCGGAGATTCATGATTAAAAAGAATTCCGCTACAAGCAAACATATCGTAAGATTCTCTGTAGTTCTGAGTCATCCAATGAGCATATAATTTTGCAATACCATAAGGGCTTCTAGGATAAAAAGGAGTTGTTTCTTTCTGTGGAACCTCTTGTACTTTTCCATAAAGCTCAGAAGTAGAAGCTTGATAAAACTTAATATTTTTATTTATAATCTTGATAGCCTCCAGTAAATGAGTAACTCCAATTCCTGTAATCATACTTGTTGCTAATGGTTGATCAAACGACACATGCACAAAACTTTGTGCAGCCAAATTATAAATCTCATCTGGCCTAATTTCAGAAACCATTCTTATTGTACTTGTCGCGTCAATCAAATCATGTTCAATAAGCTTAAGATTTGGATTGTCCTGAATTCCAAGATATTCTATTCGCCAAAAACTTTGTGAACTTGTTCTTCTATAAGCCCCAAAAACTTTATAATTTTTTGATAATAATAATTTGGCTAAATATGCTCCGTCCTGTCCAGTAATCCCTGTGATTATCGCTTTCTTCATTAAAATCTAACTTAATTTTGTAGCCGTAAAAATACTCATAAATAATTTAATGGGCTAAAATTTGATTTACCCAATTATTTAAGGTGAAATTATTATCCACTTTTACAGTATGAAGTCCTGCCCTTTTCCCTGCCTCTATATCAGAGGAAGAGTCGCCAATTAAGTATGACTTTTTAATATTAATAGAGGGAAAGTCTTTAATTGCTTTTTCAATCATTCCAATTCTTGGTTTTCGGCAATTACAATTATCTGTTTCTAAATGTGGGCAGAAATAGATTTTATTAATTTTTCCCCCCGCTTTTTCAATCTCATTTAACATTTTCTGATGTAAAAAAAGTAAGTCATTTTTACTCATTATTCCTTTGCTAATCCCTTGTTGATTGGTGATGATGATGATTCTATTAAATAATTGGGAGAGTTTTGAGATATAATTTAACACATTAGGAATGAAAGTAAACTCCTCCCAATTTCTCACATATTTTCCATCCAATTTCTTATTTATTACACCATCTCTATCTAGAAAAAGAGTGTCAAAATTTGAAGTCTCCACTAGAATAATTCTTCTTCTATTAGCTGACAGATAATATGTCCAATTAAGATATGTGCCTCTTGAATTCGTGGGGTATCATCAGAGGGAATCTTGATAATATAATCACAAATACTAGCCATTTTTCCTCCATTATTTCCTGTAAACCCGATAGTTTTCAAGCCAATTTCATTTGCTTTTTTCAAAGCATTTACTACATTTGGAGAATTCCCAGAGGTAGAAATTCCGAGTAAAATATCTCCTTCTCTTCCTGCTGCCTCAGTCATTCGAGCATAAGTTTTATCATAACCATAATCATTAGCTACTGCAGTTATAAAAGAAGAATTTACATGAAGTGCTTCAGCATAGAGGGGTTTTCTGTCTTTGTAAAATCTTCCACTAAGTTCTGCTGCAATATGCTGTGCATCGGCAGCCGACCCGCCATTTCCACACAATAGCATTTTTTTATTCTTTCGAAAAGCAACAATACAAAGTTCTACAATTTCTTCAATAGTTTGTCCTAAATTTTCATCTTTTAGAATTGTATTAAAATTATCTACTGATTCTTGTATGCATTCTAAAATTCTATTTCTCATCTCCCCTTTTTTTTGCTAAAATACAAAATTATAATGTTTGATAAGCGTCTTTGGTTTGGCGGCCTATTTCATCCCAGCTATATTTTGTCTTAATTAGTTCTGCTCCATTTTTTCTAACTTTTTCTAATTGATTCTGATTACTTAAAATACTGTTTACTTTCTCTGCCAAAGAAGAAAGGTCTTCACTTTCAAATAAAAAGCCATTTTCATTGTCTTTAAGTATCTCTTTTAGAGGAGGAAGATTGGAAACTAATGCTGGTTTTTCATAACTTAAAGTCATCATTAAAACCCCACTCTGATAGATTTCTTTATAAGGCAATACCACCAAATCAGAAGCGCAATAATAATGTGCTACATCTTCTTGTAAAATAAATTTGGTATGCAGGAGACAAAATTCTTGCAAATTATTTTCGTCTATTATTTTTTGATAAGGTGTAAAATCATTTTCCCAAACTTTTCCTGCAACAAGAAGAATAACATCTGGTTGTTGTTGCTTTACTTCAATTAATGCCCTCAGTAAAACCTCCAAGCCTTTTACTCTTTTTATCATACCAAAAAATAGTAATACTTTTTTATCTTGAGGGATGCCAAGTCGTTCTCTTGAAATCTGTTGATTTTTCTGTACTTGAATAAAAGGAATATAATTTCCATGAGGAATAATGCTTATTTTTTTATTTAATGCTCCTTGTATTGTTACCAGTTCTGTTTTACTAAACGCATTGTGTGTAATGATAGCATCCGACAACTTATAAATAAGCAATGAATGATCACTATTTGCAGCAAAACTATTCACATCATGTACCGTTAACACAACTTTACCGAACAAAATTTTGGAAAAAACTACATTGAACAATACTAAAATATTGGCATAAAAGATATGAAAATGAATTAATTTATGTCCTGTGATACGCGCATGGACAATAGCAAGAATCGATCCTAAAATATATTTTATGCCACTAAAAAATCGTGATTTAGAGGTAAATAAATTATTATACAATTGATGAAATTTCAATCCCTTTATCTTAGGGTTCTCTGTTTCATTATTGGTATACAAGCTTACATCAATCCCACTATTAATTAAGCCCATTGCTTGCCCAAACAAATAAAGATGATGCGAACTCCCGTGCGCCCCCAATGGGTCAATTATTGCTACTCTTCTTTTCATGATTTAGGGAAACAAATATAAACTCTTTTCTAAGACAAACAATTCATATATTTGCAGCAATGATAAAATCAAATTTAACTAAGTAAAATAAATGCTTTTTAACTCATTACAATTTTTAATTTTCTTT
>CAWVYN010000014.1:0-9863 GCA_963934425.1 uncultured Flavobacteriales bacterium
TTTTTACATTATTATTAAAATGATTAAATAATACTCCATAATTTAATGTTTTAGACCTCTTACTATTATGAGTTATTGTTGCTTTAGTACCAACTCTAAAACCTGTCCCTAAAGAGACCTTGCTGTTAAATAATTTTGAGATGCTTTCTGCTTTTACTTTAGCTGCTTTTAATGGGCGTGTTTTGTAATTGCTTTTTAAACTGTGTTGGCTTATAGAGTATTCTTGGGTTTTATCCACTTTTGCAGAATCCAAGAAAGTGGCTTGCTCGTTTAGTTTAGTTGCCTCAGGAATAGAAGGAAGAAACTCCTCTGTCACCTTTACTTCTGTGGCTTTTATATCTTGTGCTTTTATATTTAAAGTGCAAAGCAAACTAATACTAATTAAAAAGAGTTTATTCTTCATTTTCTATAATTTTTGGAATCTCAATTGTATCTATTTCTTCTTCAAATAACACTTCATAATTTATTTCCTCATCAGAAATGTTGATATACGTTTCAGCTTGTGGAAGAGTTGTTGTTTCATTTATTTCCGAATGTAGAATGTTTTCATAATTTTTTCTAGCAATAATTAACAAATCCTCTCCTTCATAATTCTCAATTATGGATTCTAAAGTAGCTTTTGCCTGAAAAATATTTCCCCTTTGTTTGTAAATATCTGAAAGCAAAATAAAACCCTTTGCAATCCAATAATCAGCAGTGAAATCATTGGCTAATTGGTAAATTATGGTTTCAGATCTTTGCAAACTATCATGCAAATAATTTAAATAAGCCATCATATAAGTTGCCTCTGCTCCAATCCTGTCTATTGCATTTTTGCTTAATGCAGAAAAAGTTTTTTCTGCCTTTTGGAAATTACCATGTGTAAAATAAGAACGAGCCAGAATAATACTTGCTTTATTTTTAAGTCCATTATCTAATTTATCTAAATTGAGTACTTTATTGGCATAAGTAACCACATTTTCTGGCTGCTCATTTTCGTTAGCCTCAAAGCCAAACATTAGGCGAATAATTGCCTCTCGTTTCACATTATTACTGGTAGCAATTTTTTCTAAATTCAAATAATTTTCATTTGATTCTTTAAAATTATTAATTGAGAAATAATGCCTTGCCAAATACAAATAAGAGGGCTCCAAATGTTTATTATTTAAGTCCGTCACTTGCTGAAAGCTAGATAATGCACAAATAGAATCTTTTACTTTTACGCAAGCCTGAGCTAGGTAATAATGAGCATCCAAATTAAAAATACCACTTTCAAAAATCTTTAAATACTGCAAAAATGTTGTTTTTGCAACCCCATAATCTCCCTCAGCAAATTTCATAAAAGCAGTGTTATAGATTAAAGAATCTTGCTCGAATCTACTTATGCTTACTTGAGGTAAATCATTTACAATCTTCAGGTATTCATCCACTTTTGCAACACTTACATAGGCAGCTCGCAAGCCAGCCAATGCCTCTTTGAAATAACTAGTTTTTGCATATTCATTTATAACAATCTGAAAAGAAGTGATTGCATCATCAATTTTATTATCATTTAAATAAATCATTCCTTTGCTTAAATGCACTTTTGCTTTCATCTGAGTTTCTGTTGTGAATGCAAGCAAATTATTATAATAAGAAATGGCTAATTCTGTTTGATTCTTATTTTTGTAATGAATTGCCAAATCAAGCAATGCATTATCATAATAGGCGGATTGTTTATAATTTTCCTCCAACTGTTTAAGTAGATTTACTTTTCCAGAACTTTTACCAATAAGCCCCAAACAAACAGACCGATTGTAAATAGCGTAATCCGTATCAAACAAAGCGTATTTTAAAGCTGCTTCATAATTCTTTTCGGCCATTGTAAAATCTGAAAGCATAAAATAGCAATCTGCAGTTCTAAGATAAGCGTCATTCAGCCGCATGGAATCCTTAGCTGATTTTATAAATCTTCGGAAAGAATTTTTTGCTTTTTTGTAATCCTTCTGATTGAAATAAGCATAGGCTAAATTGTATTGTGCAAAATTAATAGCAGAAGGAATGGATACTAAAAGATATTCATTATACAATTCTGCTGACTTTTTAAAATCAGCAATATTGTAATAGCAATTGGCCAACCAATACGTGCTCATAGCAAAGATATCCTCATTTATTTTCAGTCTATTGCAGAACTCAAAAAGCGAAATCGCCTTATTATAATCTTCATTATTAAATATCTTTACACCTATAAAAAAGGATAATCTTTGCATGGCTTTTTTCTGCAATATTGTAGGAAATTCCACCTCTTTTAATTGCGTAAATGCTTGCTCATATCTACTTGTATTTTGAAATGCATTTATCATCAAGTTATTAATGACTTTTTTATTTTCGACATTTTCAAAATTGTTCAAATATTTTTGCAATACATCCAAAACATTCTCAAAAGGAAGGTCTAATTCGTAAGATAGTTTGGCATAATTAAAATAAGCATCCTCTTTTATTTCGGAATTATAATCGTATTCAGCTGCCTTTTTGAAAGCTTTTAATGCGTAATTTTTTTCCTTAATATTTAAATAACTATTAGCCAAATAATAGGAAACAAATTGTCGTGAACTATCTTCTGAAAATTCAAGAGGTTCTAAATATCTTATGGTATTCTCAAAGTCTTGAATGTTGTGGTAAGCATGTCCTATTTGTAATCTATCTAATGAAGTGGAATGGGTTGTTTTTTCAAAATAAACCTTAAAATACTTCACTGCATCTTGGTAATCTTTTTTTCTATAATAAGCTTCTGCAATCATTCTATTAAGCTCTGCTTCTCTAGATGAAATAACCTTATCAAGCATTGGTCTCGCATAGGAAATCAAATCATCATATCTATTTTGTAAAAAATAAATCTGACTTATATAATAAGGCACAATAGAAGAAAAATTTTTGTCCTCTTTTAAGTTCTGAAAATGAGAAAGAGCAGTTTTGTAGTGTTTTTGTTTGTAAGCAATATGGGCATAAAAATATTGTGAAGAAGCACCGTATTTTGAATCCAAATTTAATAGTTTAGAAAAATAATACTTGGAGGACTCTAAAGAATCGAGCACAAAATACGAATATGCTAATTTGAAATTAGACTCCCTATTTTGCATTTCACATTCTAGAAAATAACGAATGCTTTGTGGATACGATTTTTGCCAATAATAAAACAAGGCCAACTCATAATTTGCTTTATTTCTTTTTTCGGAATAAGGATAGTTATTTAAAAATTTATCAAACCAAAACTTTGTGTCTTCATTAAACAAATTTTTGGAACAAATAGCAATATGTAAAAGCGCTTCTTCTTTTTGAGATTCTAATGCCAATTTATCCATGTAAATTTGATGAAATAAATCTTGTGCCAAACCATACCTTTCATCTTGAAAAAGCTGCTGTGCCTGCAGGTACATTTTCTCTTTTTCACTTTGTGCAAAAAGGTAAAAAGAGAATAAAAAGAAGGCAAATAAAGAAACTGATTTTCTAATCATCTTTTGTAAAATATCAGAATTAAAAATAGAAAATAAGTTAAATGCAATTGTGGGTCCTATCATAAGTTTTCAACAAGGAGGGCTAACAATTAGAATGAATTTGCATTCTTAAAATCCCAATATTTTATTTACTTTGCTCTAAAATTATTTTTGATTTATATTTTAAAAATAAAAGGCACAGAAAAAATTCCAGATTTTGTACAAATCAGAGACGAAGATATGACTTTACGGGCCTATTTTAGAATGGATCAACAAGAATCTGGAATAAGAAAAAATAATTTGGAGAAATATGCAAAAGAAATAATCTGCGTTCTAGATAGAATCCCCTTTGGAAAATTAAAAGAATTAGACATCCAATTATGAATACTATAATCGAATTTAAGGAAGTAGATATTTTGCAAAAAACAAATATCATTTTTCAGGATATAAATTTTAAAATCTCGACTGGGGAATTCATTTATATTATTGGCAAAACTGGCAGTGGAAAAAGTAGTTTGCTGAAATCCTTGTATGCAGAGCTTCCCATAAAAAAAGGAAGTATCAAAGTTCTGGGTTATGATGTGGAAAAATTAGGTGATGATAATATCTCTAAATTGAGACGAAAATTAGGAATAGTTTTTCAAGATTTCCAACTTCTAACTGATAGAACACTTTATGATAATTTACTTTTCATTTTGCAAGCAACTGGCTGGATTGAGAAAGAAAAAATGGATGAACGAATAAAAGAAGTTTTGGACAATGTGCATTTGGAAAATTGTGAGAGCAAGATGCCATACGAACTATCTGGTGGTGAGCAACAAAGAGCCACAATAGCAAGGGCGCTTTTAAACCATCCTGAAATTATTTTAGCAGACGAACCAACAGGGAATTTGGATCCTGAAAAGTCAGAAAAAATAATTGCTCTTTTAAAAGAAATAAATGAGAAGGGGACTACCATAATTGTTGCTACTCACGATTATTCCATCATAAAAAAATTTCCTTCACATACTTTTGTCTGTGAAAATCGTTCTCTTGTTGAAGCAATTGGCGAGAACCTTTAAAAACAAAAAGTGCAACATCCGAGATTAAGCATCATTATTCCTATTTTAAACCAAAAACAGCATCTGCGAAATGCTATTGAGAGCGTAATAAATCAAGATTTTACAGATTATGAACTTATTATTATAGATGGGAAATCTACTGACAATTCATTAGATGTTATCAAAGAATATGAGAACAAAATAAGTTATTGGGAAAGTTCGAAAGATAAAAATGTATATGATGCCATGAATAAAGGTATTAGTAAAACAAATGGCGATTGGCTTTATTTCTTGGGTGCAGATGACAAGATATGTGAAGGGGCTTTCCAAAATATCTTTTCTAAGAGATTAGAAGATGCTAATTTAATCCTTGGAAATATCATTTACCAAAATAATGAAGAGTTCAAAGGAGAATATTCCAACTCCTTATTTCTAAAAAACAGCATTCATCATCAAGGAGTAGTGTATCATAAAAGATGTTTTTATGGTAGAAACTTCAATTGTAATTATTCTATCTTAGCTGATTATGATTTTAATTTAGGTCTATTTTTAGAGAAAAGAAAAGCACTTTATTTTAACTTTAATTTCACGATTTGCGGCAATGACGGAATCTCAAAACAAAAAGGATGGGAGCATTATAAACAAGAATTTAATATTAAGAAAAATAGATTAAATGCTGTACAATTTGTTATTTACGGAAGTGTTACTTTGGGAAAATTCTTACTAAATAGATTGGGGATTTTATAAGAAATAAGAAAAAAGATTATTTATTTTTTCACTCTCCTTTTCCCAATTTAATTCTTGTTTTACTTTTACCATATTTGCTTTCCAAACTTTTCTTTTTTCAGCATCATTTAGCATTACCTTTATGGTTTTAGCCAAATATCTTGGATTGTAATTTTCTATCATTACTCCCATCTCATTTTTATCCATTATTCGTTTTATTTCTAAAAGAGGTGAGGCAATAATAGGGAGCCCTGCATGAATGTAATCAAAGAGTTTATTAGGAAGAGCATATCTAAAACTCAGCCCCAAAGGCTGTTCTAGAAGCAATCCAATATCAGCTTGTTTTGTATAAAAAAACAAATCTTCAAAAGGTACTTTGCCATAAAAAATAACTTTATCCTCCACCCCCATTTTTACTACTAATTCTTTTAGCTCATCTTCCACCTTACCAAAACCAATAATTAGCAAAACAGCCGAATCAATAAAAGACATTGCTGCAATCATTTCTTTCAATCCTCTTCCAGGATTCATCACACCTTGATACAAAATAATTTTCTTATCATTAAATTGAAGTTCCTTAACTTCCTTTGTTTTTATTTCAAGTTTTGGAATATTGCGAATAAGCTGAAAATTTGCATTGTATTGTTTGTTATAATTATCTGCAATTGATTGGGAAACCGTATAAGTATGTTTTAATTTTGGAAGAATCCACTTTTCAATTGTTTGCCAAACTGATTGTACAAATTCTCTGCCTTGTAACTCTGGTCCTTCACAAAACATTTCATGGCTATCATACACCAAGGGCTTACCTTTTAACTTAGAAACAAGGAAATTTGGCAAGAGTGTATCCAAGTCATTCGATAAATAAACATCCGATTTTGAGAAAAGAAGAAAAAAGAAAAGTCGGATATTATATTCTATGTAAAACCAAACTTCCGTTTTAAAAATCAAACGCAACCTTTTGCATTTGTATGTCCTTTTAATAGGTAAACTGTCAGGGAGCATTCTTCCTAAAAGCAAAACCTCAAATCCCATCTCTTGCAAAGTAGTGGTAATCTTATGCACTCTTTGGTCGGTACACAAATCAGAAGTAACAGAAATAATAATTCGTTTCAAGAATAATTTTTTGGCAAAAATACAGTTTTTAAAACGCTAAACAATAGGATTTGTTTTACTACATTTGAACTCATGAACTTTTCTGAAAATTATTCCTTAAAAAACCACAACACTTTTGGTGTAGATGCAAAAGCTAATTATTTCGCAACTTTCAATTCTGAAGAAGAACTTACAGATTTATTAAAATCTGAAATAACACAGAAAGAATCGCTTTTTATTTTAGGTGGCGGAAGTAATATCTTACTTACCAGAAATTTTGATGGACTTGTTTTAGCAAATGAAATTAAGGGAATAGAAATTGTTTCAGAAAACGAGAACTATAAGATAATTAAGGTTGGCGCAGGCGAAGTGTGGCACGATTTTGTTTTATGGAGTATTGACAAGAATCTTTCAGGAATTGAGAATCTAGCGCTAATTCCAGGATTGGTTGGTGCATCTCCTATGCAAAATATTGGTGCTTATGGAGTAGAAATAAAAGATGTTATTGAATCGGTTGATTTTATAGAGATTAACAGTGGAAATAAAAAAACCATAGAGAATTCAGCATGTAATTTTCGATATAGAGATTCGATTTTTAAGCATGAACTGAAAGGGAAAGTTATTATTACAAAAGTTATTCTTAAACTAAGTAAAACGCCCCTTAATAAAACTACTTATGGCACCATTGAAAGGGAGCTCAAAAATCTAAACTTAGAAGCAAGTCCAAAAAATATTGCTCAGGCCGTTATCAATATCAGGAGCAGTAAATTACCTGACCCAAAAGTATTAGGAAATAGCGGTAGTTTTTTCAAAAACCCTGTGATTGAGACAATAAAATTTGAAGAACTGAAGAAAGAATTTCCAGAAATGGTTGGATACAAAGTTTCCAAAACAGAAACCAAAATTGCTGCAGGCTGGCTTATTGATAATGCAGGATTAAAAGGATACCGAAAAGGAGATGCAGGAGTACATAAAAAGCAAGCATTGGTATTAGTAAATTATGGAAATGCAACTGGCTTAGAAATTATAAGTTTGGCCCAAGAAATACAAGAAGTAGTAAAAGAAAAATATGGCATACAAATTGAACTAGAAGTAAATATCTTGTAGTGAAAAGCAGAAAATTACAAGAGAAGCTTCACCTTCACTTTCCTTTTAAACCAACTAAAGAGCAAAGGCAACTAATTGTAGATTTATCAGATTACATTACAACCTTAGGTAGTAAAAGCATCTTTCTATTAAAGGGCTATGCTGGAACTGGAAAAACAACCTTGGTTTCAACCTTGGTAAAATCTTTACCTATTTTAGGGAAACGCTCTGTTCTACTAGCACCAACCGGGAGAGCTACAAAAGTATTGGCTAAATACTCGGAAAAAACTGCCTCTACTATCCATAGAAAAATCTATTGGATACGAACCAATAAAAACGGAAACACTTACATCACTCTTAAAAAAAATACCCATAACAACACTATCTTTATAGTGGATGAGGCCTCCATGATTCCTGAAAGTTCTGATAAAGGATTTGGTAATCGCTCTCTACTTGATGATTTGATTGAGTATGTGTATAGTGGAAACGATTGTAAACTTATCTTGATTGGAGATACCGCCCAACTCCCACCTGTGCATTTGGATATAAGCCCAGCTTTAGACAAAGAATTTTTGGAAAATAATTATAATAAATCAGTTACTACAAAAGAACTGACCAAAGTAGTTAGACAAAAAGAAAATTCTGAAATTCTAAAAAATGCAACTGCTTTAAGAAACAAAATTTCGAAAGAAGATTTTTCTTTTCCAAAACTAAAAACAAATGCAGAAGTGGTTCGCCTAAATAGTGGGGAGGATTTGCAAGATGCTTTGGAAAACACTTATAATAATGACGGCATTAATAACACTACCGTACTTTGTCGATCGAATAAAAGAGCAAATTTGTACAACCAACAAATAAGAGCTAAAATTAGGTGGCAGGAAGATGAGATTTCTGCAGGAGATATGCTTATGGTGGTGCGGAATAATTATTATTGGATAGATGATAGCAGTAAAGCAGGGTTTATTGCCAATGGTGATATTGTAGAAGTAATTAGAATAAAAGAAACAATTGAACGCTATGGCTTCCGTTTTGCAAAAGCAACTGTTCAAATGGTAGATTACCCTAAAGAAAAAGAATTGGATATAATTCTGCTTTTAGACACACTTACATCACAAAGTCCAGCCATAACTTATGAGCAATATCAACACTTACACAAAGAGGTTGGATTGGATTATAAAGGGCAAAAGGAAATCAACAAAAAGATAAAAGAGGATAAATTTTTCAATGCTTTACAAATAAAGTTTGCTTACGCCATTACTTGCCACAAATCCCAAGGGGGTCAATGGGAAAATGTATTTGTAGATTTAGGTTATTTTACGCAAGAAATGTTGGATAAATCCTACCTAAGATGGCTATACACTGCACTTACCCGTGCCACCAAAAGATTATACTTGATCAACTTTAATCAGAAGTTTTTTTAAAAAAGAAGGCTAGTATATTTTCTTTAACCTATCTAATAATGAGCGTAATATTTCATTATTCATTCATTTTATTTTTCAATCCTTTATCCAAAGTGTCCAAGAACTGCTCAGTAGTTACATAATGACTTTCATTCAAATCACCTCCATGAATACAAAGAGCTAAATCCTTTGTCATAGTACCACTCTCCACCGTATCCACACATACTTTTTCCAAGGTTATACAAAAATCAATCAAGTCTTGATTATTATCTAGTTTTCCTCTAAAAGCCAAACCTCTTGTCCATGCAAAAATAGAAGCAATAGGATTGGTTGAAGTAGCTTTGCCTTGCTGATATTGACGATAATGCCTTGTTACTGTTCCGTGTGCTGCTTCTGCTTCCATTATATCTCCTTCAGGAGTTAAAAGTGTAGAGGTCATTAGCCCTAAAGAACCAAAACCTTGCGCCACTGTATCAGATTGTACATCCCCATCATAATTTTTACAAGCCCAAACAAATTCACCATGCCATTTAAGTGCGGCAGCCACCATGTCATCAATCAATCTATGCTCATAAGTAATCCCAATAGCGTCAAATTTTGCTTTGAATTCATTTTGAAATACTTCTTCAAATATATCTTTAAACCTTCCATCATATGCTTTAAGAATTGTGTTTTTTGTAGATAAATAGAGTGGCCATTTTTTCTCATAAGCTTTATTAAAACAAGAACGGGCAAATCCATAAATTGACTCATCAGTATTATACATACTCATTGCAACACCTCCTTCACCAACATAATTGTATACCTCCCAATTTTTCGGTTCACCATTTTCAGGAGTAAAAGTCATGGTCAATTTTCCCCTTCCTTTTATTACCGTATCAGCAGCTTTGTACTGATCACCAAACGCATGTCTTCCAATGCAAATTGGGTGCGTCCAATTTGGCACTAATCTTGGAACATTTTTACAAATAATTGGCTCGCGAAAAACAGTACCTCCAACAATATTACGAATGGTTCCATTTGGTGAGCGCCACATTTTTTTTAATCCAAACTCTTCTACTCTC
>CAWVYN010000015.1:0-9726 GCA_963934425.1 uncultured Flavobacteriales bacterium
ACTCTTGCTTTAAAATTCCATTGGACTGTCCTGTCCATCTTTCCATTCGGCTTGTGATGTCTTTTTCCACTACTTCAGCAGGCATTCCTGGATAAAGCGTAAGGATTTGCATCGCCGATTTCTTGAATTGAGGCAAAATATCCACCGCCATTCTTGGTACTAATACAAAGGACATTACCGAAACTAGAATGGCAAATACTACTATTAAGTAGGGATTTTTAAAGGCAAGTTTAATCATTATTATCGAACCGTTACACTGATAGTCTTACACATTTCACCATAAGATTGGTGCATCCCATTAGCAAATTGCAGGGTTAAAGAATAATTTCCTGGTTCTAAATCTAATTGTGCTTCCTTTTGACCACCACCATAATGTATATGCTGATTATCGACTGGAATAATTTCTCCATCTTCCATACACGTTTTGTTGATAATAATATGATGATGACCTTTATTTGTATTTATTTTTCCAGAGGGCTCTACTTCCATGCCCTCTACTCCCATTTCTACAAAAAAAGGAGAAGACAAAACTGCACCATTCTGAATATTTTTGAAAAATACAGATGGTTCAGTTACTGCTTTTTCATTTGACTGTGTAGAGGATTGGCATGCGCTAATTACAATAGCAAAAAGCAAAATAAATAGTTTGATATTATTTAATATTTTCATAACTTTTTTTTGCAAAAATAAGGTTTTCTATCTAATTAAGGATAATTAATGAACTACTTACCCACTCACTTTCATTTAGTGCTCTATCAAAAAGTTTTAGTTCAAATTTGATAGTGTCCGAATTTCGGTAAGTAATATCTACATCATATTTCACATCCACTTTTAAAGATTTATTTTGCCCAGTTGGCGTTAAATTTGGTATTCGAATATGATAAGGGGGGTTTAGCGTATCAATTATTTGTTGCAAACTATCGTTTTTCATTTCAAAATAATTGACAAATAAATTATAATTAAAAGGTGCAATCGTATCCTCTTCAAATAGTCCAATATCGCCATCGCCATCAGTAAAATAAAGATGCAATTCGCAAAGTTTTGTAATATTTCCAAGTGCATCTACACTATCTTTTATCTCATGTTTTGTAAATTCTAAATATGGAATCTCGGAAAATTCCTCTCTTTCTTTACAAGCAAAAAAAAGAGTAAGCAATACAATAAATAATACTATTTTTGAAGATGTATTCATTTGAAAATATTGAGCAGGTCAAAAGTAAAATTTTTAATTCATTAAATGAGGGAGAATTTGAAAAATTAGCATTACAACTTTTTCATTTTCAGATGGAAAATAATCCTATTTATGCCCCTTATGCTACATTTATTTTAAAAGGTGAAAGACCAAATAATATTTTTGAAATTCCTTTCTTACCCATTGAATTCTTTAAAAAAGAACAAGTAATTTGTAAATCAATGGGGATTGAAGAGGTTTTTTTGAGTAGCGGAACAACAGGAGAGAAGAGTAAGCATTTGGTTTCTGATATATCGCTTTATAAAAAATCGCTCCTAAAATCATTTGAACTTTCTTATGATAAAATATCTGATTACTGCCTCTTGTCATTACTCCCTAATTACAGAGAAAGCTCTTCCTTAATATTTATGGTTGATGAACTTATTTCACATTCGAATCATAAAAAAAGTGGATCTTACTTGCAAGATTATGAAAAATTGGCGAGCACTCTTTTGCAATTAGAAAAAGAAGGGCAAAAAACAATTTTATTTGGCGTGAGTTATGCTTTATTAGATTTAGCTGAGCAATTTCCACAAGAGTTAAAACATACTATTGTTATGGAAACCGGCGGAACAAAAGGAAAAAGAAAAGAACTTTTAAAAGAAGAATTACATAAAATACTAAAATCTGCTTTCTCTTTGCAAAGCATACATTCAGAGTATGGAATGACAGAGTTACTTTCGCAAAGCTACTCCAAAGGTAAAGGTGTTTTTCAATCACCTCCTTGGAAAAAGATTTTGATTAGAGATATAAATGACCCACTGACAATTTTAGAAAATAATGAGACAGGCGGAATCAATGTAATTGATTTAGCGAATATCTATTCCTGCCCTTTTATTGCCACACAGGATTTAGGAAGAACATTTGATGACAATTCTTTCTCGGTATTAGGAAGATTTGATAATTCAGATGTAAGAGGTTGTAATTTACTTGCGCAATGATAATCAGAAAAGCAAATAAAATAGATTTGGAAAATATCATGAAGATGTACAAATCTTGTGTAAAAGGAATGATTACAAATGGCATCGACCAATGGGATAATACATATCCTAATACTGAAACAATCGCTCAAGATTTAGAAAATCAAACCTATTATGTCTCGGAAGAAAAAGGAGAAATAATTGGAGGAATAAACATAGATGAAAATCAGGATCCAACTTATTTAAATATTAATTGGAAAGACACTACCAATCAGTTTCTAGTAGTTCACAGATTGGGGGTTAAAGAGGAGAATTGGGGTAGTGGAATTGGAAAAGATTTAATGATATTTACTGAAGAATTAGTGATAAAACGGTTTTTAAAATCAATCCGATTAGATACATACTCAGGAAATCCAAAAGCCATGGAGTTTTACATAAGATTGGGATATAGAGAATTAGGAGCCATCAATTTGAAACCCGATAAAAATGAGTATTATTGTTTTGAGAAAATTATACAATGAGACTATTTTTAACAATTATTATATTAGCCACTTTAGCATGCAATAAACCAATGAAAGAAAATGAAAAGAACCCATATATTGTAGTGCTTGGAGTAGCCCAAGATGCAGGTTATCCGCAAGCAGGATGCAATAAAGATTGTTGTAAAGATGCATGGGAAAATCCTGCAAAAAGAAAAAATGTAAGTTGCTTGGCTCTAGTAGACCCTATAAGTAAGAAACAATGGATTTTTGATGCCACTCCTGATGTGAAATTTCAACTACAATTATTGGAAAAAAAATCAGGAATAAACCCGCTTAGTGGAGTATTCCTCACCCATGCACATATGGGGCATTATACAGGACTGATGCATTTTGGTAGAGAAGTAATGGGTTGCAATAATTTACCTGTTTATTGCATGGAGAGAATGCAGAATTTTATAAAAACTAATGCGCCTTGGAATCAACTTGTAGAGATTGAAAATATAAACTTGAAATTCCTAAAAAATGATTCTTCCATTGAACTGAACCAGAGAATAAGTGTAACTCCTTTTTTAGTCCCTCACAGAGATGAGTACTCGGAAACTGTTGGTTATAAAATAAAAGCAAATAACAAATCCTTAATTTTTATTCCAGATATTGATAAATGGAAACAGTGGGAAACAAATATTACAGAACTTATTAAAAAAGTAGATTACGCCTTTTTGGATGCTACTTTTTATAAAAATGGGGAATTAAAAAGAGATATGAGTGAAATTCCTCATCCTTTTGTAGAGGAAAGTATGGAACTATTTTCTAATCTTTCTGAAAAAGATAAACAAAAAGTGCATTTCATACATTTTAACCATACTAACCCTTTACTGATTAATGGGAGTAATGCCCAAAAAGAAGTAAGTGAAAAAGGATTTAATCTGGCGAGAGAAGGTCAGATTATTGAGTTTTAAAATAAGTTTACATCAAACAAAATTCCATAACCTCATTATAGAATCTTTCAGGATTTTCAGCATGTAGCCAATGGCCTATACCATCAATTGTGGCAATACTAAAGTTAGAAAAGTGTTTATTTATAATGAGTTCGTCTTTATTTGTTATGTAATTTGAGTTTCCTCCTCTTATAAAATGAGTTGGAACAGCACAAATTCCTTTTATAAAATCTGCCTCTTGTATGTTGCTTACTTTCTCCAAGAGTACATCAATATTAAATCTCCAAGCAAATTCCTTATTTTCCTTTCTATATAAGTTTTTCAAAAGGAACAATCGCATGCCTTTATCGTTATAAGTGGAAGAAAGTACATCATCAATCTCTTCTCTTCTTTCAAAATTTTCTAAAGGTAGTTTATATAACGATTGTAAAAGATTCAGAACAAAATCAGTATTGTATTCTCTAGGAGATATATCTGCAACTATTAATTTTTCTGTTCTTTCAGGATATGTAAAAGCAAATTTCATAGCCACTTTTCCTCCTAAGGAATGTCCTAATAGTATTGGCTTTTGAATGTTATTATCCTGCATATATTCCAAAACATCCTCACACATCACATTATAATTAAAATCTTCAGCATGTGGAGATCTACCGTGATTTCTTAAATCTATCAAATGAACCCTGAAATATTTTGCAAATTGTTTCCCAAGGGAGTTCCAATTATCACTCATCCCAAATAGTCCGTGAATTACAATCAAATCCTGTCCTTTATCACCATATATTTTAGAAAAAAGTTTCATTTACAAAAGTCGTTTATACATTTGAATTGTGTTTTCTAGTCCCAAATATATTGCGTCACTAATAAGTGCATGTCCAATAGAAACCTCAGATAAATTCGGAATCTCTTTTGCAAAAAACTCCAAGTTCTCTAAACTCAAATCATGTCCTGCATTTATTACTAATCCCAGTTCATTTGCTTTTTTAGCAGCCAAAATATAAGGGTCAATTGCAAGATGTTTATTTGATGAGTAATTTGCAGCGTAATCCTCAGTATAGAGTTCAATTCTATCTGTTCCACAAAATTTTGCACCTTCAATCATTTCTATTTTTGCATCTACAAAAATGGAAGTTCTTATTCCTTTTTCTTTAAATTCCATAATTATCTCTTTCAAATAGTCTTGAAACTTTATGGTATCCCAACCTGCACAAGAAGTAATTACATCTGGCCCATCAGGGACTAGAGTTACTTGTTCTGGCTCTACTTCCAACACCATTTTTATAAAATCAGTGCTTGGATAACCCTCTATATTATATTCTGTTGTAATTATTGGTTTTATATCAAAAACATCTTTTCTGGTGATGTGTCTTTCATCTTGTCTTGGATGAATGGTAATTCCATCTGCACCAAATTTTTGACAATTTACTGCAGCATCAACAACGCTCGGAAAAACACCTCCCCTTGCATTTCGGATAACAGCTATCTTATTTATATTTACACTGAGTTTTGTCATTGGCTACAAAAGTAAAAAAATAGTATGTTTGCCCTATGCAAGCAAGCGAACTTATTTCTTCTTCTATTATTTCTCTTCATCCAGATGATGATGGCTCAAAAGCCCTTGCTTTAATGGATGATTTGAGGGTGTCACATTTGCCGGTGATTAGAAATAAATCTTATTTAGGCCTTATTTCTGAAAATGAAATTTTGCAGTGGCAATCTGCTGATGAATTAATTGAAGAACATTTACCTAATTTGATGGCGCCATTTGCACTTAGTTCTCAGCATCTTTTCGATATTATTGAAATTTTGGAAGTGAATAGTTTATCAATAGTCCCTGTACTTTCTGAAGAAAAAAAATATGTTGGAGCTATTTCAAATCAGAAATTATTATACACCATTGCAAAAAGTTCAGCTGTGCAAAGTATTGGTGGGGTTATTGTATTGGAAATGAATCAGAATGATTATTCTATGAGTGAAATTGCGAGTATTATAGAGTCAAATAATGCAAAAATTTTAAGCTCTTATATTACTTCTGTTCCAGATTCTACAAAAATGGAACTTACCATTAAAGTAAGTATTACTGAACTTGATACTATAATTGCTGATCTGAAGCGCTTTGAATATAAGGTTATGGCATCGTATAATGATGGTAATTCAAAAGATGATATGATGGAAAGATATAAATCCTTAATGCGATACTTGAATACTTAAGAAATGAGAAAAAATCTTATTTGTTTTTTTATTTTACTTGTTCCTTTTTTTAGCTTTTCTCAAGAACAATTACAAATTAATAGCATAATAATTAAGGGGAATAAAATTACAAAAGAAGAAATCATCTTAAGAGAACTTGCTTTTCAAAAAGGGGATGTTGTACGTAAAAAAATATTAGATGAAAAAATAAAAAAAAGTGAGGAAAATTTAACCAATTTGATGCTCTTTAATTTTTCTGAAATTAGTACAGAAATAGAAGCTGGAAAAGTGAATATTACTATTGAAATAGTAGAACGGTGGTATATTTGGCCCTATCCTATTATAGAACTTTCTGAAAGAAACTTTAATGTGTGGTGGGATGAATTTAAGAAAAGTAATTATTCTGATTTTTATAGGATAAATTATGGCATGTTTTTGGTATGGGAAAATTTTAGAGGCAAGAATGAGCTTTTGAAAATAAAATACAGAAGAGGATTTAAAGAACACTATTTGTTTAATTATGAAATTCCTTATTTCAATACCAAAAAAACCATTGGCATAAATGCTTTTGCACAACTTTTCAGAAGAAAGAAATCTTTTTATAAAACCCTAGACAACAAACTTGTTTATTATGAAAATAATAAGGATTATACAACCAAAGATTTTGAATTAGAATTGGATGTATTATACAGAAAAGATACGCGCCACAAACATAAATTAAAATTGCACTATCTTCAAAGCAATATTGCAGATTCTATCGCTTATTTGAACCCAAATTATCTGAAAAATAATAAAAAAACTGGAAGTTATTTAAAAGCAACTTATCAGTTTATAAATGAACAAAGAGATTATGTAGAATACCCGTTGCACGGACATTATTTTCATTTTGAAGTGACAAAGTACTTTGCAGGAACAAGCCCAGTTCAACATTTTGAAGCAATGGCAAAAGCCGAAAAACACATTGAGATTCAACATCGGCTTTTTATAGGCTCAAGTTTTATGGCCAAGATTTCTTCTGATGACTATCAGCCCTATTTTGCACAAAAAGCACTGGGCTTTGATGACTATGCACGCACATATGAATATTATGTGATAGATGGACAAAAATTTTGGCTCAGCAAAACTGCCATAAAATACGAGCTTATTGGAAAAACAAATTTTGAGATTCCTTATGTAAAAATGTCGCAATTCAAAAAAGCACATTATTCCCTATATTTCTCTGTTTTTACCGATTTTGGCTATGTGATGGATAATCAAAATTTGGAGGAAAATAATTTAACAAATACGCTTCTTTTTGGTAGAGGTATTAGTATAGATTATATAACTTATTACGATAAATTATTAAGAATTGAGTACGGAATAAACAGATTAGGAGAAAAAGGTATATTTTTGCACTTTACTAATCCATTTTAATTATGCGTATAGCATTATTTGGAACACCTTGTTCAGAACAATTTACCAAATACATTCAGCATTTGGTTAGCCGATTGGAAGCTGAAAATATATCGCTTCTAGTCTATGAAGAGTACTTGTCTTTTTTGGAAAAGAAAGTGATATTTGAGAAACCTCCTAAAATCTTTGATTCTTATCAAACACTAAAAGATAGTGCTGATTTTTTATTCAGTATTGGTGGAGATGGGACTTTGCTTGGTTCGGTTACTTTAATTCGTGATAGTAATATTCCAATTTTGGGAATAAATACTGGTCGGCTTGGTTTTATATCTAGTATCTCCACAGATCAAATTGAATCAGCAATAAATGATGTGATAAACAATAATTTTCA
Organism: uncultured Flavobacteriales bacterium; assembly: GCA_963934425.1. Classification (GTDB taxonomy): domain Bacteria; phylum Bacteroidota; class Bacteroidia; order Flavobacteriales; family BACL11; genus DUAL01. Next base: position 7,542 of record CAWVYN010000015.1, read on the forward strand.
AATAAAAAAGAGAACGCTTCTAAGCTTGGAAACAGAAAATAATTTGTTTGGAAATGTAAATTTTGCATTAAATGAAGTAGCTATTGTAAAGAAAGATACTTCCTCCATGATAAGAATAGACGCTTTTTTAAATGATGAATTTTTAAATTCCTATTGGGCAGATGGATTGGTTATTGCTACTCCGACTGGATCTACTGGGTACTCTCTTTCTTGTGGAGGCCCTATTATTATTCCGGGTACAGAGAATATAATTATCACCCCTATTGCTCCTCATAATTTGAATGTTCGTCCTATTGTTCTGTCTGATGAAGATGTAATTAAGCTGAAAGTAGCAGATAAAGACCAATTAGCTTTGATATCGCTCGATTCTCGTTTCAGAGCTTTTGATTCTACCATTTCGCTTATTATTAAAAAAGCAGATTTCAAAATAACTTTAATTGAACCACAATCTCATTCCTTTATTTCTACAATTAGAAGTAAGCTAATGTGGGGTATTGATAAAAGAAATTAAATAATTAAAGCTCAAAAAGTTGAAATAACCCTATATTTGCCTGATAAAAACTTTTACAATTTTATGATAAAGACCCTTCAAAATAATATGTATAGAGAAACAGGAATGACGACTATTTTATTGATCTTTTTTTTTCTTTTTGGTTTTAATGCAAAAGCCCAAGTAGTTTCAAGTACGGAAATTGGAATTATGGGAGGTGGCTCCTATTATTTGGGTGATATCAACAGTAAACATTTCGATTATATGATGCCTTCCGGCGGAATAGTTATTCGAAAAAATATTGATAGAAGGATTGTAGTAAAAAGCGAACTACTTTTAGGATATATTAGAGCAGATGATTCTAGAAACACAAACGATACAGTAAAACTAAATAGAAACTTACATTTTCGTTCACCCATTTACGAGCTTTCCGGGCAAGTAGAGTTCAATTTTTTGCCATATGAAACAGGTAATTCTTTGTATCCTTTTACCCCTTTCATATTTGCGGGCGTATCTCTTTTTAGGTTTAGCCCCAAAGCAGAAGCTAATAATGGAGAGTGGGTATCATTACAACCATTAGGCACTGAAGGGCAAGGAACAACCTCTTTTCAAGACAGAAAAAAATATGCTCTTACACAATTTTCCATTCCTATGGGGGGTGGATTTAAGATTGCAGTAAACAAAACTTTTAATATTATTTTGGAATATGGAATCCGTAAAACTTTTACTGATTATTTAGATGATGTAAGCACTTCATATATTGGAGGGAATTTAATTGATATGAGCCCTTTGGGAATCGAAATGTCGGACAAAAGTTTAAATGGACCTCAAGCAAAGAACTTTCAAAGAGGGGACTCTAAGGATAACGATTGGTACACTTTTACTGGCATCACACTTTCTTTCAAGATTTTATCAGAAAAAGAAAGGTGCAACTACTAATTCTAAAAGATTTCTGGAAATAAGATGGCTTTGATTGAGCAGATAGAAAAAGAGAACTTACCAAAGCATATTGCTATTACTATGGATGGGAATGGAAGGTGGGCTGAGCAAAAAGGGAAATTCAGAGTTTTCGGTCATCAGAATGGGGTCAAAGCAGTTCGAGAGACAGTGGAAACAGCAGCAGAAATTGGGATAAAATACCTTACACTTTATGCTTTTTCTACAGAAAATTGGAAGCGTTCAAAAAAAGAAGTAAATGCACTTATGACACTTCTTATTTCTACAATAAATAAGGAGACTCAAACTTTAATGAAGAATGATATCTGCCTTCACGCCATTGGGAATTTGGAGCAGCTTCCTAATAAATGCAAGCAAGAGTTAGAACAAGCCATTGAAAAAACAAAAAACAACAAACGCATGACACTTATCTTAGCTTTGAGTTATAGTGGAAGATGGGAAATAGTAAATGCGGTAAATGGTATTTTGGAAGAAATAAAAAATAATTTACCAACTAAAATAACAGAAGAAACATTTCAGCAATATTTAAATACAAAAAGCGTTCCTGACCCTGAGCTTTTAATCAGAACAAGTGGTGAAAAAAGAATCAGTAATTTTTTACTTTGGCAAATTGCCTATGCTGAATTGTATTTTACTGATACACTTTGGCCCGATTTTAGAAAAGAAGATTTGATTAGTGCTATTATTGATTATCAAAAAAGAGAAAGAAGGTTTGGAAAAAGTGGGGAACAGATAAAA
>CAWVYN010000016.1:0-9137 GCA_963934425.1 uncultured Flavobacteriales bacterium
ATAAATGCTATGCAAGATCCTGTAGATTTTGATCCTAAAAATATGGGAGAGAATATCAATTCTGAAATGGCAGAATACTTACCTTTTATCTCTGCAGATGGAAAGCAATTTGTGATTACAAGGAAAGTAAAAGGAGAGCTTGGCTTACAGGAAGATTTCTTTTACTCTCAGAAGGATGAGGCAAACAATTGGCAGGAAGTAAATAAAATGAGCAACATCAACACCACTTTTAATGAGGGAGCAATTTCTATTTCGGCTGATGGAAGATTATTGATTTTTACTGCTTGCAATAGGGAAAGAGGAAAAGGAAGTTGCGATTTATATTTGAAGATTATTGGCTCTGAGAATGCTATAAATTTAGAAACAGTAAATAGTAAAAATTGGGATACTCAAGGCTGTTTTTCTCCTGATGGCAAGTTTTTGTATTTTGTAAGTAATCGACTTGGAGGATACGGAGGAAAGGATATCTGGGTTTCTGAAATAAGTAAAAATGGTTTTGGAAAACCCTTTAATGCTGGCCCAACCATCAACACCGAATATAATGAAATGTCTCCTTTCTTGCATGCCGATAATCTTACATTTTACTTTGCTTCTGATGGACATATTGGTATGGGAGAATTTGATTTATTTGTTAGTAGAAGAAAGAATGTAAGCCAAGTTTGGGGTTCCCCTGATAACATGGGTTATCCTATAAATACATATAAAGTAGAAAATTCGTTAATAGTTGCAACAAATGGAAAAACAGCTTATTATGCTTCTGATAAAAGCGGTTATGGATTTGAGGATATCTTTTGGTTTAACTTGCCAAAAGAAAAACAAGCCCATAAAATTTCGGATTTAGAATTAGAAATTATTACCCAGAAAATAGGAGAGGAAGTTATTTTAAAAAGCGTTCAATTTACGCACAACTCATTTGAACTGGATGAAAGCTCATTTTCTGAACTAAATAAACTTTTGGCTTATTTAAATAAAAACCCTCAAATTAAAATATCAATTGAGGGACATACCGATAATGTAGGAGAAGAAAAAGAGAACCAAACTCTATCAGAAAAAAGAGCTATTGCTGTTTATAATTATCTTATACAAAACAAGATTTCTGAAAACAGATTAAGCTACAAAGGTTTTGGTGAAATAAAAGCATTGCTTTCTAATGAAACAAAAAATGGAAGAATGACAAATAGAAGGACTTCTTTTAAGATTATTCAATAAAAATATCTTCTTTACTTTTGGGTTGTTCTTTTTCTCTCCACAAAAATCCTTTTAGGAGTTTGTCTTTTTCTGCTATTTCATGCATGGGATGCATAATGGCAGCTGGTTTAGTATGGAAAGTAATGGCATCCAATTCATTCTCCTTAAAAGAAAGGGTAATGTCAGAGGATTCTGAGGTATTAATGCCAATGTTTTCTTTTTTATCATTTTGTGCTAAGAAAATGGTTTGCCCACCGCCAACTACTACTATTTTATGTAGTTTATTTTCTTTAAAAAATCCAGTCATTACTTTTCCTTTTATCTGGTTATAATTTACAGAATCTTCTAAGGAAATAATCATAGGATTCTGGTGTAAGAATATTTTTTTTATTCTTCCTCTATTTACTAAGAGGCGTATGCTATCTGCTGTTATTTGAAACTTATGACTCCAAATAACGGGCTTATCAAAAAGTTCAATGGTAGAATCTTGCAAATTATAAGAAAGGGAATCGCATTTGAATTGCATATCGCTTTTGTAGCCTTTTACATTATTATAGGCAATTATCTTTCTTTTGTTTTCTGCTTTTGTGCTTTTAAGGGTATCGGCATGGACAAAGAGGGTGTCCTCATTAGTAATTAAATTTAGAAGAGCATTCTGGGTAACCATGGTATTCTGGGTTTTTTCAAAGTACTCTCCCAGATTTCCTATAATAAACAAATTATTAATTGTATCAATTAGGTAGATATTATGCATGGCTTTTCCATATCCTTTATTTTTATTGTAAAAAATACTATCGCCTTTTAAAATAAAATCTTTGTGTGTAATGCTTGCATTTTTCTGAAATTGTGAAATATTGCTTTTCGTATTATACCAACCATTTTCGCAATAGATTATATTCTCTTCTGATATAATGGTAGTTGGTCCTTGAAAGAAACTGACTTTTGTTTTGGAGTTATACAACATGGTGTCGGTTCGTATCAGATAATCATTATTTATTACCTTCACATTTCCTTTAAAATAAAACAAATGGCTTTTGGAGTGATAACTTCCTCTATCCGAAACCAAATTATTATTACCATCTACTATTTTTCCTTTTTTTGGGTAATTAGCAATATCTTTTTCCAAATCGTAATTGATTTGCTCTGTAGTAAGTTTACTATGTTTGTCAATTAGTTTTACATTATATTTAATAATAGCTTTGCTAGTGTTTCCATCATAGAAAAGTTGCTTGCCGTATAATTTAAGGGTATCTCCTTGGTTTATCTTTATGTTTCCAAAGGCATCCATTTTGTTATTTTTATACTGATAAGCACTATCACAATGCATTATAGTTCCTTCATGTTTGAAGGAAACATTACCTAGTAATTTTCCGTAACCCTTATGTAAGTTGTTATTGAAAATAAAATCATCCGCGTGGATAATTTCAATTTGCTTTTGTGCTTTAGTTATGAAAAGACTGCACAAAAAAAGTGGCAGTATAAAAAAGATTTTTTTCAATTATTTGAAAAAAGTTTGTTTTCTGTCAGGTCCCACTGATACAATTGTAATAGGGGTTTCTAATTCCTTCTCCAAATAAGCAATATAGTCATGAAAGGCTTTTGGGGCATCTTCTAATTCTTGCAAACTCATCAAGTCCTCTTGCCAACCCTCCAATTCTTCAAAAATAGGAGTAAGCCCTTCATTCGCCTCAAAAGGAAGATAATCGATTTTTTCCCCATTAAAATTGTAATGGGTGCAAACCTTTATCTTTTTAATTCCAGAAAGTACATCTCCTTTCATCATCATAAGTTTAGTAACGCCATTTATGTTAATTGCGTATTTCAAAGCCGGTAAATCTATCCAACCACATCTTCTTGGACGGCCAGTTGTAGCGCCAAACTCATTTCCTACTTTTCCCATATGCGCTCCCACTTCATTAAAAAGTTCGGTAGGGAAGGGACCACTTCCAACCCTTGTACAATATGCTTTGAAAATACCAAAAACATCATTTATTTTGTTTGGTGCAAGCCCTAAACCTGTGCAAGCTCCAGCCGCAATTGTGTTAGAGGAGGTAACAAAAGGATAAGAGCCAAAATCGATATCCAAGAGGGTGCCTTGTGCGCCTTCTGCTAAAATATTTTTTCCTTCTTTCAGGGCTTTGTGCAGATAATGTTCGCTTTCGATATGTTCGAATTTCCTAATTGTATCCAAAGATGCAAACCAATTCTCTTCCAATTGGGAAAGTTCATATTCAAAATCATAAAAGTTCAGAATTTGGATATGTTTTTGTTTTAGTTTCTCGTATTTCTCTTTAAAATTAGCAGCTGAGATATCGCCAATTCTAAGTCCATTTCTACCGGTCTTATCCATATAAGTTGGTCCAATTCCTTTTAAGGTAGAACCAATTTTATTTTTACCCTTTGCTTGTTCGCTTGCTGCATCCAAAAGTTTATGAGTAGGCAAAATAAGATGTGCTTTTTTAGAAATCAAAAGTTTGGACATTTCCACATCCAATTTATGAATGGATTTGATTTCATTTTCAAAAATAATAGGGTCAATTACCACTCCATTTCCAATTATATTTATTACTCCTTTGTGAAAAATACCAGAAGGAATAGTGTGCAAAACATGTTTTATGCCATCGAATTCTAAGGTATGACCAGCATTTGGTCCTCCTTGGAATCGTGCAATAATATCATAATTTAATGTAAGTACATCTACAATTTTTCCCTTTCCTTCATCTCCCCATTGTAGTCCTAAAAGAACATCTGTAGCCATAATTATTGTTTCTTTTTTTTGTTTTGACATTTTTTGCAAATGCCATAAAAGTTAAGTGCGTGCCTATCTATTTTAAAATCGATTGCATCTTCTATAGATGATTTTATACTGAGAATTCTAGGGTCACAAAATTCAATTACATTTGGACACTCTGTACAAATCAAATGATCGTGCTGTTTGTTGTGAAAAGATTTTTCGTATTGAGCCTGTGCAAGTCCAAATTGATGCTTCCTTATAAGGTGGCAGTCCATCAACAAATCTACTGTATTGTAAAGGGTCGCACGGCTTACTCTATAATTTTTATTTTTCATTTGAATGTACATTCCTTCAATATCGAAATGTCCATCATGAGCATAAATCTCATTGAGTATTGCATATCTCTCAGGAGTCTTTCTGTGCTTGTTCTTAATGAGAAATTCTGTAAATATCTCCGATACAATATCTATGGTTTTTTCTTTTGTCATTTCTAAAATGAAAGCCCCAAAAATAATAAATTTATATTGTGGCTCATCAAATATTTAGTCAAGTTTATAACTTCTTTCAATAGACTGTAAGTCATCAATCTTCTTCAATTTTTTTATCAAAGAATTTAGGAAATTTACATTATGAATTTTTAATGTAATTTCCCCTTCAAATAGTCCGTCATTACTAATAATATTTACCGACTTTATATTTACATTCATTTGTGCAGATATTATTTTTGTTATATTATTCATTAACCCAATTCTGTCAATCCCTTTAATATTTAGATAGGCAATAAAGTTGATGCTATCTTTACTCACCCATCTACATTTAATTAGCCGATAGTCATAATTGGATCTCATCTCAATAGCATTTGGGCAAGTAACTCTGTGTACTTTTATACCTTCCTCAACAGTGGTAAATCCGAATATCTCATCACCTGAAATTGGGTTGCAACATGCAGATAACTTATAGTCAAACACTTCATCATTTTCTCCAAAAACAATCATTTTGTTTTCATCTATCTTTGTTCTTATTTTTGGGCTTCTGCTTATTTTATTTTTGATAGAAGTATACCATCCAATCCCCCTTTTTTTAGCAAAATCTTTTAACTCATTATTACTAATTACACCAGTGCCAATTCTAAAAAAGAGTTCCAAGCTATCTCCAATTTGAAAATAACGAATAAGCTCTGTTTCTACTTTTTTATTCAATTTTATTTTTAATTGCTTTAATTTTCTTTCTAGTTTTTCTTTTCCTTCTTTCCCAATTGTTTTTTTATCTTCTTGTAGGGATGTTTTAATTTTGGATTTTGCCCTTGCTGTAACCACAAACGTGAGCCAATCTTTTTTAGGCGTTTGCTTTTTAGAAGTGATTACTTCTACTTGATCTCCGCTTTTTAAAACATGACTAAGTGGAACTAATTTACCATTTACTTTTACTCCTAAACAAGTTCTACCTACTTCTGTGTGAATTTCGAAAGCAAAGTCAAGAGCTGTAGCACTTTTTGGGAGGGTTTTTAAATCACCTGCAGGAGTAAAAACATAAATTTCTCCAGAAAAAAGATTTAGCTTGAAATCATCAATAAAATCCACCGCATTGGCTTCCGGATTTTCTAGCAAATCCCTAATTTTATTTATCCAACCATCCAAGCTATTATCCTTATTATTACTATCTGTATCTTTATATTTCCAATGTGCAGCATAGCCTTTCTCTGCAATATCATCCATTCTCTCGCTTCTTATTTGCACTTCTACCCATTTTCCATCATGCCCCATTACGGTAGTATGTAAAGATTCATAACCATTGGCTTTTGGAGTAGAGATCCAATCTCTGAGACGATCAGGATTTGGCTTATAATAGTCCGTAACAACGGAGTAGACTTTCCAACAATCGGCTTTTTCTGTTTCTTTTTTACTATCAATTACAATACGGATGGCAAACAAATCAAAAACTTCATCAAATTTTAAATCTTGTTGTTTCATCTTGTTCCGAATAGAAAAAATAGATTTTGGTCGCCCTTTTATTGTGCACTTTATTTGTTCTTTCTTTAAAGTTTCTTTTATGGGGGATACAAATTTGTTGATGTATTTTCCTCTTTCTTTTTTTGTTTCATTTAGGCTCAATGAGATGGCTTTATATACTTCTGATTTTGTGAATTTCAGGCCTAAATCTTCCAGTTCAGTTTTTATAGCATAAAGCCCTAATCTATGCGCAAGAGGTGCGTACAAATAAAGCGTTTCGGATGCAATTTTTAGTTGCTTTTGTTTTGCCATAACTCCTAGAGTTCGCATATTATGTAATCTGTCAGCTAATTTGATAAGTATTACCCTAACATCATCCGATAGGGTTAAAAGCATCTTTCTAAAATTCTCTTGCTGGAGAGAAAGATTCTTATCAAACATATCCTCAATTTTAGTAAGACCATCAATTATTCTAGCCACTTTACTTCCAAAAATTCTATCAATATCTTCCAAGGTATAATCGGTATCTTCTACTACATCATGCAGAAGGGCACACACAATAGAAGTAGCGCCTAAATCAATCTCTTTTGCTGAAATATGAGCAACTGCTAAAGGGTGGTAAATATATGGCTCTCCTGACTTTCTCCTTACCCCTTTGTGGGCATCCATGGCTAAGTTAAAGGCCTTTCGAATATCTTTTTTATCCTTTACATTTGTTTTATCCTTACAAGCCCTAAGTAAAGCCCTATATTTATTTAGGATTTCTCTATTTTCTTTTTCTATGTCAATCTTTTTTACCATAATAAGGTTATGAAAAATTAATAAGCAAATATAGGATATTCTTTCATGAGATTATTTACTTTTTCTTTTACGGAAGAAATTATAGATTCGTTTTCAAAATTCATAATTACTTCATCAATTAAATCTACAATAATAGGAATGGTATTCTCTTTTACCCCTCTTGTAGTAATAGCAGAGGTTCCTATCCTAATTCCAGAAGTAATAAAAGGCGATTGTGTGTCGAATGGAACCATGTTTTTGTTGAGAGTAATATCTGCTTTTACTAGTAGATTTTCCACATCTTTCCCAGTTACATTTTTACTTCTTAAGTCAATGAGCATACAATGGTTCTCAGTACCTCCAGAAATCACCTTATATCCTTTTTCTACAAAGCATTCTGCCATTAGTTGTGCGTTTTTTATTACTTGCTTTCCATATTCCTTAAAAGAAGGCTGAAGTGCTTCCCAAAAAGCGATTGCTTTTGCTGCTATAACATGTTCCAATGGACCGCCTTGTGAACCAGGAAATACTGCAGAATTCAGTATTGCAGACATCATTCTTGTTTTACCTTTAGGAGTGGTTAGTCCCCAAGGATTTTCAAAATCTTTCCCCATCATAATCATTCCTCCTCTTGGTCCTCTTAAAGTTTTATGAGTTGTTGTTGTTAAAATATGACAATGTGGTGCGGGATCATTTAATAAATTAGTAGCAATCAATCCAGCTGGATGAGCAATATCTGCCATAAGAAGTGCGCCAACTTTTTCGGCAATTTTTCTAAATCTTGCGTAATCCCAATCCTGAGAATAAGCAGATGCACCACAAATAATTAGTTGTGGTTTTTCCTTTATTGCACTTTGTTCCAATGTTTCATAATCTACTTTTCCACTATCTTCTTCGATATTATAAAAAGATGTTTTGTACAATTTCCCTGAAAAATTAACAGGAGAGCCATGTGTTAGGTGTCCTCCATGAGACAGGTTGAACCCTAAAATTTTATCACCAGGGTTTAAGCAAGCAAGCATTACAGAAGCATTAGCTTGTGAGCCAGAATGTGGTTGTACATTTGCATATTCTACACCAAATAATTCTTTGGCTCTATCAATAGCTAATTGTTCTACTTTATCCACTACTTCACATCCACCATAGTATCTTTTTTTAGGGTAACCTTCTGCGTACTTATTAGTTAAACAACTTCCCATTGCTTGCATTACCTCCTTACTTACAAAGTTTTCTGATGCAATGAGTTCGATTCCAATTCTTTGTCGTTGGTCTTCTTCTTTAATTAAATCAAAAATTTCTTGGTCTTTTTTCATTTTCTAATTCAGTTTTATTTCTATTTTCGTGTCGCAACAAATGTAAAAATTTATGAATAGAGTAAAAGAACTTTTCAAAATAAAATATCCAATAATTCAAGGAGGGATGCTTTGGTGTAGTGGTTGGCGGTTGGCATCATCTGTTAGTAATAATGGAGGATTGGGGCTAATCGGCTCAGCATCAATGTACCCAAAGGTTCTGGATGAGCATATTATAAAGTGTAAAAAGGCAACAGAAAAGCCTTTTGGTGTGAATATTGCACTTCTTTATCCACAAATTCAGGAGCATATAGAGATAATTTTAAAAAATGAAATAAAAATTGTATTCACTTCTGCTGGAGATCCTACAAAATATACCTCTATCTTTAAGGAAAATAATATCACAGTGGTGCATGTTGTTTCTAATTTACGTTTTGCTAAAAAAGCAGTTGATGCTGGAGTAGACGCAATTGTTGTAGAAGGTTTTGAGGCTGGAGGGCACAACGGAAAAGATGAATTAACAACTATGAGTTTGATTCCTCTTGTAAAAAAAGAAATAAAAATTCCTATAATAGCTGCTGGTGGAATTGCAAGTGGACAGGCTATACTCGCGGCCTTCTCCCTTGGTGCAGAGGGGGTGCAAATTGGCAGCTTGTTTGCATCATCTGAAGAGAGTTCTGCTCATGATAATTTTAAAAAGGCAATTGTAGATGCAGCTGAAAATGATACGATTCTAACCTTAAAAGAGTTAGCACCAGTTCGGCTTTTGAAAAATCCATTTTACCAAAAGATACTTGACACTTATCAAAAAGGAGCAAGGACAAAAGAATTGAAAAAATTATTAGGAAGAGGAAGAGCAAAAAAAGGAATTTTTGAAGGGAATTTAGATGAAGGAGAATTAGAGATTGGGCAAGTTTCTGCTCAAATAGAAGAGATAAAATCGGTGAAAGAAATAATGCAAGAAATAATAACTGATTTCAATAGCACAAAGATAGCCTTGAATAATTTCGACTTCTAAACTCTGGATACGTTATTTGTTTTAGGGTAACCTTATCTTGTTTTTAGCGTTTATTAACGTGATAGGTAAATAAGTTTTTTATTTATTACCCTTGCAGATCTGATTATTATTTCTAAATTTGTAACCATAAAAATTTTGATAATTGCATATTATTAATTAAGAAATTTAAATATTAT
>CAWVYN010000017.1:0-8942 GCA_963934425.1 uncultured Flavobacteriales bacterium
TGGATATGCGCTATTATAAAGGACAACATTACAGAGAAGTTTACGATTTATTAGGTGCGGATTATGCTATTGATGAAGCAAATGGAATGCAAAATTCACAAGTAAAAGAAGTGGGGGATGTAGTCGGTTATCATAACGATGGAATAGTAAAATGGTCTGGCGTTTTTTCTCAAATGGAATATAGTAATGGAATGTTAAGCGTATTTTTTAATATTTCTGGCTCAAACTCTGCCTATAAAAGAATTGATTATTTCAAAAAGAAAGATTTAGTATTGTCAGATACAACATATAAAGAAGCATTGGGAACTTCTGTGAATACTGTATATGAATATGATAATACTGGAAACATAATTGGCGCTCATAAAACAATGATAGAAGATACTATTTGGCATAACGGAAATTTCTATACAAGAGATTCAGAAGAAGCAAAATTGGCGGAGACTTCTTGGAAATGGATAAAAGGATATACCATAAAAACAGGAGCAAATGTAAATTTGGATGAATTCAATAATATATTTTTCAATGTTGGATATATTTCCAAAGCGCCTAGGTTTAATAACGTATATGATTATAGCAATCAACTTTTTAGAGATATCCGCAATGAACAGGTAAAGGCAGTTGAAGGAGGTTATTCATATCGTTCCTCCTTATTTTCTGCTAATGCAAATGGCTATTATACTATCTGGGAAAACAAACCTGCAAATGGAGGAGTATCAGTAATGGTGGATGAGGTGCCTTTTAAAGCAAACATCAATGGGATGAATGCTTTACATAAAGGAGTGGAAATGGATTTTGCTTTGAAAATTAATCAAAAATTTAGCATAGAAGGATTGCTTTCATTAGGTGATTGGAGATGGACTTCCTCAGATACAGTTAGGTTTTTAGATGATAATAATAATCCTATTATGGATGATTTTGGTAATGAGATTATTGCCACTTTTGATGCGGATGGAGTTCATGTTGGAGATGCTGCTCAAACCCAATTTGGACTTAGCATTAGATATGAGCCAGTGCCTCATGCTTATTTCAAATTAAGAGGTACCTTGTTTGAAAATTATTATGCCGATTTTGATCCTTTATCTTTAAATGGCGAAAATGCGAGGAGAGAATCTTGGAAAATCCCATCTTATCAATTATTGGATTTACATGCAGGCTATAAATTCAAATTATCAGAAAAGAACAAATTAGATATACGATTAAGCATATTGAACTTGTTAGATGAGGTCTATATTTCAGACGCACAAAACAATGATCCTTACAATGCTAATTTTCGAGATTTTGATGCAAAATCAGCAGGGGTATTTTTTGGTTTTGGCAGAAGAGTTAACTTGTCCGCAAAATTTACTTTTTAATAATTAAATAATGAATAAATATTACAAAATGAGAACAACAACATTAATTATTGCAACACTCGTATCAGTAGTGAGTTTTGCACAGGATATTGCAACAGCAAGATCTCAAGGAATTGGAGCAACCGTAACTATTACAGGAATAGTAACTAATGGAGATGAGCTTGGTCCCATTCGATATATTGAAGACGCTACAGCAGGATTAGCGTTATATGATCCTACTGCTTTAAGTGGAGTGGTAAGAGGAGAGGAAGTTACAGTAAGCGGTATTTTAGTTGACTATAATGGTCTTATGGAAATGACTCCTGTTAATTCAAGTATTACAAATTCTACAGGGAATTCAATAACTCCTCAATTGATTACACCAATTCAAATAGGAGAAACCACAGAGTCAGAATTAGTCCAGATTAACAATGTGATTTTTAATAGTGGTGGCTCTCTTTTTACAGTAGGAACGCACGATTTTACAGCAAATGGAGAAACAGGAAAAGTGTATATAAGAGCCGGAAACCCATTAGAAAATTCTCTTATTCCAATGGGTCCTGTGACACTTATAGGAATTTCTTCACAGCACACTTATAATTTTGGCTGTACTCCGAATGGCCCTGGACATACAATCTGTCTTGCAAATGATGGATATCAGATTTTACCAAGAGATTCTTCTGATATTATACAAACAGGTGCTTTAATTTTTACTTCTGCAGTTGTGCAATCCAACATTACAACTACATCTTTTGATTTATCTTGGACCGTTTCCGATTCCTCTACTACAAATTGTAACTATGGACTTTCTTCCGGATTAGGAATAACAATTAATAATGGAGGAAATACCCTAATTCATACTATGAGTTTAACTGGATTACAGCCTGCTACTTTTTATTATGTAGAATGTTATTCCGTAAATGGAATAGATACTGCTTTTTCAAATATTGGAATTTATTCCACGGCATCCAATTCATCAGGGGTTATTCGTCCTTATTTTAATCACTCTGTGGATGTAAGTGTTTCAACAGGAGTTGATGCCCAAAACATAACTACTTATTTTAATGATACCATTAAAGCATATATGGATTTAGCACAAAGCACTTTAGATATTTGTGTTTATAATGCATCAGATGCTACTATTGCAACTGCCATAAATGATGCGTATAATAGAGGCGTTGCAGTAAGATACATTGCCGATGATGATGTTACAAATATAATGTTAAGTAGTTTAGATCCTAATATTCCTGTTGTACTAAGAGACCCTGTTCCAGCAGGGATTATGCATAATAAATTTATAATTGTAGATGCAAATTCTACTAATAATTCTTGGGTGATGGGAGGTTCTTGCAATTGGACCAATCCTACTAATTTATTTAACGATTATAACAATATTATCTTTATCCAAGATGAAGCAATAGCAAAAGCATATACATTAGAGTTTGAAGAAATGTGGAGTGGTACTTTTGGAACACATAAGTCAGATAACACGCCGCATAAATTTATAGTTGATGGAAAAGATGTTGAGGTCTATTTTTCTCCATCAGACCAAACAACAAGTAAAATTATAAATATGATTGATAATGTAGATTATAGCTTTGAATTTGGACTTTTATCATTTACAAGAGATGATATTGGATTAGCAATAATTGCAAAAGATGGAGAGTTTGGTGTAAATATTAGGGGAATTATTGAAAGTGAAAATACAACTGGGAGTGAGTTTACTGCATTGATAACAGCAGGTGTAGATGTAAAATCTCATATGGGAATTCCTTATTCATTTCATCATAAATATGCTATTGCGGATGCAAATATTTTAGGCTCAGATCCTACAATTTTAACAGGCTCACACAATTGGAGTAGCAATGCTGAAAACAATTCTGATGAAAATACTTTAATTATTCATGACGGAACAATTGCAAATATTTTTTTGCAAGAATTTACAGAGCGATTTAATGAGTTAGGTGCTTCTAAAATTAATGATTTAATTGAGTTAGAAATTTCAGTTTTCCCTAATCCTTCTACTGGAATCGTAAATGTGAAAACTGAATTGAAAATTGAGAAAATAAACTTATATACAGTAGACGGTAAGCTCCTTAACACTACAGAAGAATTAGTTATTCAAATTAATACAAAAGGAACTTATTTCATTAAGATTTTTACAAAAAAAGGGGATCTAGTGAAAAAAATAGTTGTTGATTAAGATACTTAAAACCAAAAACTAATTTCATCCAACATTTTTCTTTCTAAATCAGGAACTATACAGTCTTTGGAAGGATAACCCACAGGAAGCAATAAAAATGCTTTCTCATTTTTTGATCTTCCAAGGGCTTTTTGCAGAAATTTCATGGGACTTGGCGTATGGGTGAGTGTAACCAAACCGGCTTTATGTATAGCCGAGATCAAAAATCCGACAGCAATACCTACAGATTCATTCACATAATAATTCTGTGATTTATTCCCATCTTCATCCAAATCATATGCCTTCTTAAAAACTACAATAAGGTAAGGAGCAACTTCCAAAAATTCTTTTATGTGATCAGTCCCAAAATGCTGTAGATCAGCTTTCCAACTATTGGACATTCTTCCATGATAGTTTTCATATTCTTCTTTCTCAGCTAATCTTCTAATTTCTAATTTCAGTTTTGCATCACTAATCACACAAAATGTCCAAGGTTGTTTGTGGGCACCTGATGGTGCACTTCCAGCCGTTTTGATGATGTTTTCAATTACTTCTTTTGGAACACTTCTATTTGAAAAATAACGAACTGACCTTCTTTTATTTATTTCCTGAAAATACTTTTTACTTTTTTCAATTAACTCTTTAGAAGATCCAGTTGCTATTTTATAAGGGATAAACTTATTTTCTTTTTTCATGTTTATCAGACTAAATTTTTACTTGTAGATTTTGTAAAATAATATATATATCCATAACAAGCTAAAAGTAATATCATAGCTGTTTTAAACCCAGATAAATCTATCAAAAATCCATAAAGTGGCGGAATAATTGCCCCACCTACTATCATCGTACAAAGGATTCCAGATGCTTGTGGTTTTAATTCTTGTATATCTTTAATAGATAAAGTAAAAATGGTAGGAAACATAATGGAGTTGAAAAGTCCAACTGCTAAAATACTCCACATAGAAATTAGCCCGATAGTAGTCATTGATGTAATAAGCAGTAGTAAAGCACAAATAGCAAAATAGCCAAGAATTTTATTTGGTGTGTACACTTTAGTCAGATAGGAGCCTATGAATCTTCCTATCATTGCTCCACTCCAATAAAAAGTAACAAAAGCACCAACAATAGCTCTTTTATCCAAACTTACCAAATCAGTATTTAAAATATTTATTGCAATATTATTCATCCATGGAGTACTTTGTATGATTGTATGCATATCCATATCGATAAAATAATTTACCAAATAACTCCCTATTGCAACCTCCGCTCCTACATATAACAAAATACCAAAAGCCCCCATCATAAGTATTCTATTTTTAAACAATTGGACATAACCATTATTTCTAGCACTTTGAATTAGGGTTGGTAATTTTACAAAAGCAAATAAAATAGCTAATATCACAACCGAAAGGGAAAGAAAAATAAAAGGGGTTTGAACTGTAGAGGCTTCATTTATATAGTAAGTTATTCTTTCAATTTCTGATAATAAACTAATTTCTTCAGTAGTTTTTATCGTGTCACTCAACAGGAAAGAGGCTCCTATAGCTGGGGCAATTGCTGTACCTAAAGAATTAAATGCTTGTGCTAAATTTAACCTACTTGAAGCGCCTTCCTTTGAGCCTAAAACTGCAACAAAAGGATTGGCTGCCACTTGTAATATAGTCATGCCACCTGCTAAAATAAAATAGGCTAACAGGAAAAGACTAAATGCTCGATATGCTGCCGCAGGATAGAATAAAAAACAACCCAAAGCCATAGTGAATAGGCCTAAAATAATACCTTTTTTATAGCCGATTTTGGAGAGAATAAATCCGGATGGGATAGAGAGTAAAAAATAAGCCATAAAAAAAGCAAATTGAACCAATCCGGCCTGAAAATAATTAAGTGTAAAAAGCTCTTTAATTCTAGGTATTAATGAGTCTACTAAGACTGTAAGAAAACCCCACAAAAAGAAAAGAGAAGTAAGAGCTATAAATGGAAATAGGTATTTATTTTTAGTCATGCTATTTTATTATTAGTTCGTCCACAAAAAGCCAAGTTTTTCCACCAGAGCCTAAATGCCAATATGGACAAACACCATAATTTTCAGCTTTTACTTTGATGTATCTTGCTTGAATAGGATATTTATTAAATGTAAAATCTTTTGTAAAAGTTCCTTCTATATTATCTGCAAAAGTGTTTGTAATAGAAGAAATAAGTGTAAAAATTTTTCCATCAGTTGAGGTAAAAATCTCTGTTTTTTTTGGAAAGAAAATCCAAGAGCGAATATCTTGCAAGCAACTTAAACTAATAGTTGAAATTTCTTTTTCAAGCCCTAAATCAACAGTGGCTATCAGGTTTTCTCTAAATCCTTGCCAATTCCCTGTTCTGTAGTTTTCTCCTCCCCTTAAGTGATCAATGAGCGTTTTATCACCTGCAGCCGCATATTGGTTGGCGTATTGACTTTGCAATACAATGCTCTTTTTATTGTCAATCTTATAATAATTGGCAGTAACTTCTTTGCTCCATTTACCCTCTTTGAAAGTACGGCAATTTATGGTTGCATCTTTGATGATTGTAATTGGCTCATTATATTTCTTTTCTTTCATACTATTTAAGCTGTAATAAATGCTTCCATCAACAACCGTACCTAGTTCAATTGTCATCTCATCAACAAAAGTTTGGCTTGCAGCTTCAAAAAATGGAACAGGAACAATCTTATTCTCTTTAATTTCTGATGGAGGAATAGATTTATTTCCCCAATCAGAAGGTTTATTTCCCATCTTAAAAACCAAACTCCCTCCTTTTATGATATCCGCATGTTTAATAAAGCTATGCTCAAATTTTTCTTCATTTAAAGTAGCCGATTGAATGTATATATTTTTATTAGATATATTTTTAGAAATTACTCTAAATGTGTTTCCATTCTCTAAATTAAGTGTTGCTTTTTCGAAAAGTGGAGATCCAATGGTATAATAATCAAGCCCAGGAGTTACTGAATAAAAGCCCATTGCACTTAACACATACCAAGCCGACATCTGTCCACAATCTTCATTTCCTGATAATCCATCAGGTAAATTAGTGTATTGTTTCTCTAATATTTGTCGTACTATTTTTTGAGTCTTATGTGGTTTGCCTACATAATTATACAAATAAGCCATGTGATGGCTCGGCTCATTACCGTGTGCATATTGCCCAATTAGGCCAGTAATATCAGCTTGTTCTCTACCGGAAGTTTCAGTTGAAGCACTAAACATATTATCCAAATGTATTTTGTACTGTTCTTTCCCTCCCATAAGATCAATATGTCCTTCTATATCTTGAGGGGCAAACAAAGAATACTGCCAAGCATTAGCCTCTGTATAATTAAAATTTACTTCTTCTGGCCTGAATGGAGCAAACCAAGTGTAGCTTTTTTTTGCTCTAAAAAACCCAGTAGAAGGATCAAACAAATTTTTATAATACTGCCCCCTCTGATAAAAAGTAGCAGCAGTTTCCTTTTCTCCTAAAGAGTCAGCTAGTAATGCAATACACCAATCATCATAAGCGTATTCCAAATTTTTAGAAACTGATTCTGGCTCATCAGAAGCAGAAATAAATCCATTTTCTTTATAGGATTTTAAGCCCAAATGATCTTGCGTAGCAGAATGCACCATAGCTTCTAATGCCAAATTAGCATCATAATCTCTAATGCCTTTTACATAGGCATCTGTAATCACTGGAATGGCATGATAGCCAATCATACATCCTGTATAATTAGCAGCCAATTCCCAAATAGGCAATTGCTCTCCATCTTGGTATTGCCTTAAGAAAGTGCGAATAAATTCTCCTGTTCTCTTTTGTTGAATAAGGGTAAATAGTGGATGTGTAGCCCTAAAAGTATCCCAAAGCGAAAAGATAGTATAATGATTATCTTCTGTATAGTGTGTTTGTAAATCAGTACCATTATAGTTTCCATCTACATCCACATACAAATTAGGGTTAAGCAGGGAGTGATACAAAGCAGTATAGAAGATTTCTTTTTGCATCTCCGATTTTCCTTCCACTACAATTTTATTCAGTTCCTTTTCCCAAAGTGCTCTTATTTGTGCTCTTGTTTTTTCAAAATCCCAATGCGGTATTTCAGCTTGCAAATTTGCTTTTGCTCCACCAGTACTTACGGCTGATATTCCCACTTTTATCAGTAGCGGTTTTTTCAATTTGCCAAAAGAAATACCTGCAACCGATTGCTTTTCATTAAAAGTAATGTTTTGTAACTGCTCAGAAAATTGCATGTAAAAATGTAGTTTTTGCTGTCTTGCCCAATTGTCAGAATAGCGAATACCTTGTAGTGTATTGCTGTCAACTAATTCAATTTTGTAATCCAATAGTCTATCTCTATGCTCCAAATCGAGCACTATTTGAGCTAGCTCATTTTCAGGAAAAGTATATTTATGAAACCCTACTCTTTGGCTTGAAGTCAGTTCTACATTGATAGCATAATCTTCCAAAAAAACTTGATAATAACCTGCTGTTGCATTTTCATTTTCATGCGAAAATGTAGAACTATAACCAGGATTTCCATCAGCACCATTGTTTAAAAGCAATTCTCCTGTTGTAGGCATAAGCAAAATATCTCCATAATCTGAGACTCCAGTTCCACTGAGATGCGTATGTGAAAAACCATATATAATACTATCCGAATAATGATAACCACCACAGCCATCCCAACCATCCAAACGACTATCTGGGCTAAGTTGCACCATACCAAAAGGAGCGCTTGCCCCTGGATAAGTATGGCCGTGCCCACCAGTACCAATAAAAGGATTTACATAATCAGTTAAGTGCTTTTGTTCTTTTTGACAAGACACAAAAATTAGAAGAATAAAAGGGAGTATTTTTTTCATTGTTAATCTATTTGTAGTATTCTATTTCTCTGCTAATTGAATGTGATGAGGTATTATCTGAAGATACTGTTAACATTGTCCAATTCTTTGATGCATCAAACTTATATTTGTATTTAGTATTATTATATAGCTCTCCATTTACATAGGAAATAGTTTCAGTCACATTTCCATACTCATCAGATTTATATTCTGTTTTCATTAGGTTATCATCATTATCATAATAAATATGTTCAGTCAAATTCCCTTCATCATCATATTTGAATTCATAGGATCCTTCCTCTGAAAAAAAAGGAAGAGTTTCTTTTTCTTTTCCTTCTACGATTTTTTTTGCAATGAATCCATTCTCATCAGCTTTGTATTTAACTTGCTTTATTAGTTCTTCACCTAAATACCGAGCCATTTCAGTCATTTTTCCATTCTCATCATATTTATATATGCTTATAAGGTCAGATATCCCACCTGAAATTAATGGAGCATCAAGTCTAACTTGAATAATTTCTTTTACCTTTCCTTTAAGGTTATCTCTGCTTAAGTCGTTCTCTTCCTTTTTTTCTCCACAAGAGA
>CAWVYN010000018.1:0-8899 GCA_963934425.1 uncultured Flavobacteriales bacterium
CCTTACCAGAATGTGGACACACCTTGAAAGACAAAAAGGAGGGATAGGAATGAGAGGCCCTGGAGAAACCCAAATTGAAACCGATAGAAGAATTATAGGGCAAAAGATTTCTTTGTTAAAAAAGCAGTTGGAAAAAATTGACAAGCAAAAAATTACCCAAAGAAAAGGTAGGGGAAGTATGATTCGTCTTGCGCTTGTTGGGTATACCAATGCTGGAAAATCAACTTTGATGAATCAGCTGAGCAAATCTGAGGTATTTGCAGAAGATAAACTTTTTGCTACTTTGGACACCACTATCCGGAAAGTAGTAATTGAGAATCTTCCCTTTTTATTGGCCGATACAGTTGGGTTTATTCGAAAACTGCCACATCAATTGGTGGATTCTTTTAAATCTACATTAGATGAGGTGCGAGAATCTGATTTGCTTTTACATATTGTTGATATTTCCAATCCTAATTTTGAAAGCCAAATAGAAGTTGTCAATCAGACCTTAGCTGAAATAGGAGCTAGTGACAAACCAATGATTTTAGTATTCAACAAAACGGATATATTTAGCTTTGTAGAAAAAGAGGAAGATGATTTAAGTCCTAAAACAAAAGAAAATATTTCATTGGAAGAGTTGAAAGAAACTTGGATCTCAAAAATGGAAGACAACACCATTTTTATTTCCGCGCTTAACAAAACTAACTTTGAAGATTTGAGAAAACTGCTTTATGAAGAAGTGAAATCGCTACATATAAAAAGATACCCTTACCATAACTTTTTATATTAGGAATAATCTTGCAGATCGTATAGTTTTTTGTAGTACTTATTATTAGTTAAAAGCTCTTTATGAGTACCCTCTTCTACAACTTTTCCTTCATGCAAAATAATTATTTTATCGGCATGTTGAATCGTAGAAAGGCGGTGAGCAATTACTATGGACGTTCTATTTTTCATCAGATTATTCAAGGCATCCTGTACTAACTTCTCGGATTGTGTGTCCAATGAGGAAGTGGCCTCATCCAATATCAGAATAGGAGGGTTTTTCAATATCGCACGAGCAATACTGATTCTTTGTTTCTGTCCTCCAGAAAGTTTTACTCCACTATCGCCAATATTTGTATCATATCCCTTATTTGTTTGCATAATAAACTCATGCGCATTGGCAACCTTTGCAGCCGATTCCACTTCTTTTTTTGTTGCAGCAGGATTCCCTAACAAAATATTATTCAAAATACTATCGTTAAATAAAATAGATTCCTGATTTACAATACCCATCAATGTTCTTACATCTGTAATTTTCAGGGTTTTTATATTCTCTCCATCAATTTTTACTGCACCTATTTTCACATCATAAAAGCGAGCAATGAGATCAGCCAAAGTAGATTTTCCACTTCCTGATTGCCCTACCAAAGCCACTGTTTCTCCTTTTTTTATACTTAAATTAATATTTTTAAGCACCTGAATATTTTCATAGCTAAAAGTTACTCCTGCAAAGCTTATTTCAGATTTAAATTCTGAGATTGTTTTGGCATTTTTAGCATCTTTTATTTCGTTTTCTGTATCTAAGATTTGGTGAATACGAGCAGCTGAAGCACTTCCTTTTTGAATAAAATAATAGGCAGAAGTGAAGGATTTCGCAGGCGGAATAAGCTGAGAAAAAATGGCAATATAACCAATGAATTCTTCTGGGGAAAGTGTGCTCGTCCCACTTAAAACTAATTTTCCGCCAAACCACATTACCACTATCATTACCATTGTGCTTAGAAATTCACTCATTGGAGAAGATAAATCTTTTTTTCGCAAAAGTCGAGTCATAATATCTTTATAATCGGCACTTTCTTTTTCGAATTTTTTCTGAATCATTTTTTCTGAACCAAAAGCTTTTATAATTCTAAGGCCTGACAAATTTTCATCAATTATAGAAAGCAAAACACCCATTTTACTTTGTCCTTTTTCTGATGATTTTTTCAAACTTTTCCCAATGAGAGCAATTAAAAAACCAGTAATAGGAAACAGAATTATTACAAAAAGTGTGAGTTTAGGGCTGATGATTATAAGTGTAATTAAAAAGATAATAATATTGAGTGGATCTTTGAAAAACATTTCCAAAGAACTCATGACAGACCATTCAATTTCTACCAAATCGGTAGTCATACGAGCTGTGATATCTCCCTTTCTTTTTTCTGTAAAATAGGAAATAGGTAAACTAATAATTTTTTTATTCAAATCATTTCTTAAATTGCAAACTACACCATTTCGGATTGGCGAGAGAAAATAAAGTGCCAAATACCGACACAAATTCCTACAGAAAAACATTACCAATATTAAAACACAAACAAAAACAAGCGCTTCCACTTTACCCTTATCATCAATAATGTTGGTAATAAGAGCATAAAAATTTTCTTTAACTGAAATAGCTGAGAAACTTAAATCAATGGGGTTATATACTTTTTGCTGTGTGCCAAAAAGCAGCCCTAAAAAGGGTATAATCATTGTAATGGAAACTAGGGAAAATAAAATATTTAAAATATTGAAGAATATATTAAGTCCAGCAAAACCTAAATAAGGTTTTACATATTTCAGAATTCTAAAAAAATCTTTCATAAGGGCAAAGATAGAATAATGTATCTTTGTAAAATGGAAAGTACGCGACAAAAAAAGATATCCAGACTTTTACAAAAAGATTTGGCAATTATTTTTCAGCAAGATGCTCCTGCTATTTTGGGAAATATTTTATTTACCATAACAGGCGTAAAGGTGTCACCAGATTTATCGGTAGCAAAAGTCAATTTAAGTATTTTTCCAACAACAGATAGAAAAGAACTAATGAAACAAGTAAAAGAAAAATCTGCCTTTTTTAGAAATCTGTTGGCCAAAAAAGTGCGACATCAACTTAGAATAATTCCTGAATTACATTTTTATTTGGATGATTCTGCAGATTATACTGATGAGATTAACAGATTGTTGAAAGAATGAATTTCCCTTTTTTTATAGCCAAACGATACCTTTTTAGCAGTAAAACAAAACGGGCTATAAATATTATTTCCTTTGTTTCTACGATCGGAGTAATTATTGGTACTTCCGCTTTGGTTCTTTTACTTTCAGTATTCAATGGTTTTGAGGACTTGCTACTTAGCATGTATAATTCATTTGATCCGCATATTAAAATAACATCAAGTAAAGGAAAAACTTTTAATAGTGCAAACATAATTTCCGAATTAGAAAAAAATGAAAACATACTTTATTTCACAGATGTATTGGAAGAAAAAGTATTGATGAAAAATGGGAATCGCGAATTTATTGCTTCTATAAAAGGAGTTGGAGAGGATTTTAATAAAATGACAAATTTGAAGAGCATAATTGTGGAAGGAAGAAGTTTCAATAGTAGTAGCGACTTCTTCCTCCATGGTAGTTACAACATTAATTATGGAAATAAAAATGTAGCAGTATTAGGACAAGGGGTTGCTTATCATCTTTCCATGGGGGTAGGTAATATGTTTAATCGATTAAAAATATTTGTGCCAAATAGAGAAAGTAAAACGCTACTTAATCCAACTTCTGCTTTTTCCTCCACATCTGTATTACCAATAGGTGTTTTTAGTTTAGGGGCGGAATACGATAGCAAATACATTATTACTCCCATTGATTTTTTACAAGATTTATTACAGAAAAATGAGGTGTCTGCTATAGAAATAAATTTAAAAGATGAAAGTAGAATGTTAGAGATTCAAAAGTATTTACAAGCCAGTTTAGGTGAAAACTACAAAGTAAGTAATCGATTACAACAACATGCTGTTTTGCATAAAATACTAAATTCAGAAAAATTAGGTGTTTTTATTATTCTCACTTTTATGCTAATAATTTTCACCTTCAATATTATTGGATCTCTTAGTATGCTTATGATTGAAAAAACGAAAGATATTAAAACCTTTTGGAATTTGGGCGCTACCCAAAAGAAGATTCAGGAAATATTTTTCATAGAAGGCATGCTAACGATAATAATTGGTAGTCTTTTAGGAGTTCTGCTAGGCCTAGTTTTAGCTACAATTCAAATGAGATATGGTATTATCGGCATGGGAGAGGGTAATTTTATTATTCATTCTTATCCAGTTTCCATTCACTATGTGGATTTAATTTGGGTGGAATGTACTGTGCTTTTTATTGGGTTTTTTGCTTCCTGGTATCCTGCAAGGGTTTTAAGTAAACGGCTAATTAAAACCTAACTCCTTCAAAATCAACCTCTACTTTATTTAAAGTCATCAAAATCTCATCTAAATTGTAAGAAGTGACTAATTTAATTCTATATTCTTTAAAATGAGGAATTCCTTTAAAATAATTAGTGTAGTGGCGTTTCATTTCAGCAATTCCTAGCACTTTCCCTTTCCACTTAATGGAATGATGTAAATGTCTTTTACAAGCGATTACTCTATCTTGTAGATTCGGTTTCTGCAAGTGGGTGTTGGTTCTAAGAAAATGTTTTATTTCATTAAAAATCCAAGGATTACCAATGGCAGCTCTACCAATCATTACCCCGTCTACTCCATATTTATCTTTCACTTCTTTTACCCTTTCTGGACTGTTCACATCTCCATTTCCAAAAACAGGAATATGCATTTTTGGGTTGCTTTTCACTTTTCCAATTAAAGCCCAATCAGCCACTCCTTTATACATTTGTTTTCTGGTTCTTCCATGAATAGAAATTGCTTTTATCCCAACATCTTGCAATTTTTCAGCAACTTCTACAATGTGTTTGGAATTTTCATCCCAGCCCAAACGGGTTTTTACCGTTACTGGAATATTGGTGGCATCCACAATTTCTTTGGTCATAGCTACCATTTTTGGGATATCTTGCAAAATACCAGCTCCCGCTCCTTTGTTAGCTACTTTTTTCACAGGGCAACCATAATTAATATCAATGAATTCTGGCTTTACTGCTTCACAAATTTCGGCAGCTTCACGCATAGAATCTATATTATTTCCAAAAATTTGAATGCCTATTGGTCGCTCAAAATCATAGATATCTAGCTTCTGAGTGCTTTTTATAGCATCCCTTATCAGTCCTTCTGAGGAGATAAATTCTGTATACATTATATCTGCTCCATTCTCCTTACAAAGCGCACGAAATGGAGGGTCAGAAACATCTTCCATTGGCGCTAAAAGCAGGGGAAAATCTCCTACATCAATATTTCCTATTTTTACAGTCATAATTTTTACAAAAATACACAATAATGGGATTTAAAGGAATTTATAAAGAGAAGTCGTTAGGACTAAGATTTGCATTTTTTTCTATAATTACCTTTATATCTATAGTGGTTTTTACGCTTATTTCCTATGCGATACTTCCGTTGTTATTTGATGTAGGGTTCTCAGATTTACCCTCTTTTTTATCAGATTATAGTAATTCTAAATCGGTAAATATCCTAAAATTCTTCCAACTAGTTACCTCTGTTGGATTCTTTATTGTGCCACCATTATTATTTGCTTATTTCACTGACTTTCAATTACAATTATCACAAAAGATAAATAGGCAAACTGTTTTGCTTACTATTGCGATTATGCTCATTGCCAACCCTTTTGTGGCTTATTTGATGCAATGGAATCAAGTTCTGAATCTTCCAGATTTTTTAGAGGACGTACAAAAATGGATGGAAGCATCCGAGCAAAAAGCAATGCAACTGACAGAAGCATTTTTAGCCATGAAGAGTATGGGAGATTTGCTTATCAATTTGTTTCTAATTGCCCTAATTCCAGCAATTGGGGAAGAGTTATTATTCAGAGGAGTATTACAACAACTATTTGCAAAATGGACTGGGAAAATCCATCTTGCTATTTTTATTTCTGCCTTTTTGTTTTCTACTATTCATTTACAGTTTTTTGGTTTTTTCCCAAGGTTCGTTTTGGGAATTATTCTTGGCTATATGTTTTATTGGAGCAAAAATTTATGGCTGCCGATTTTAGCACATTTTACCAATAATGCCTTAGCAATTATTTTCACTTATCAGTTTGTTGTCGATAAAATACAAATCGATTTTTTGAATGAGGAAACACAAGTAAATATTAATGAGGCGTTTATCAGTCTTTTAGCGGTTACTTTGTTGATGTATTTATTGTACAAAAAGTCATACATAAAAAGAGGCTGATAAATCCAGCCTCTTTTGTATAATATCTAAATACTAGAGTCTAAGTACTAATATCTAATACGTTCCCTTTCTAGTAGAATAGTTAATTTTTAATGCATTTGCCTTTCTGAGCTCTTGCTTTACATCAATTACCGTTCCCATTTTTACTTCTTCATCCGCCTTGATGGAAACTGTCATATAGGGAATTTCCTTTTCATCATGGGATTCTCTTTCAGTAGCGATAAATTCTTGAATATCTGCTGTTTCTGCAAATGCATCATTTAGTTGAATTCTTGGTTTTGATCCATAAGAAGATTGCAAGCGTTTTACCGGAGAGCCAATATAAATATAGCTCACCAAAGATTTCTTCTCCATTTTTCTTATTTCAGTTGCTTTTGGTGTCAGCACATCTACAAACAGAGTGGTTTCTCGCATTACGGTTGTTACCATAAAAAAGAACAACAACATAAAAACAATATCAGGCAAAGATGCAGTTGAAATTCCGGGGGAGCCACCTTTTGATTTTCTTCTAAATTTACTCATTTTCTTCTACATTTTTAGGTTCTGCTTCCGATATTTTTTGCGGATATTTTTTTCTGATAGTTCTTTGTTGGTTTTTTGGCAAATCATAATATCTGGATCCAAATTCAGATAAAGCAGCAGTGTTTCTTAGTTCATTATATGCAGCAGTTAATTCATTCTGTACCTGAATATATGTTTTATAAGAAGTCCCTCTATCGTTTTGCAAAGAGATAATTGCTTTTTCAGGATTGTCCGATAGTTCAGGATTTAAGCCATTATTATCAATAAAACCTTTTGCTCCATCTTTCAGTTGCGAAATGTCCATTGGTACATTTTCCACCAAAAGCTGATTGTTGGAATTTACAAGAACAACATAAATGTTCCTGGCATGAATTTGAGAATCATCTTCAATTTGCTCATCTTCTGGCATAGGAGGAAGTTTTCTGGCAATTCCAGTATCTACATCCATAGTGGTAGTTACCAAAAAGAAGATTAAAAGTAAGAAGGCAATATCTGCCATAGAGCCCGCATTTATCTCCTGAAGTTCGCGATTGCTTCTTGCCATTATTTTTTAAATGCTTTTCCGAATTCTGTATAAAGAACTGTTAAGATTGCACCAATTGCTAAAAAGTAAAATGCATTTAGTCCCATTCCAACTCTTTTTGCTGCACCAGTATTGATGTTATACTTTTCGTAGGAAGGCAAAACTTCTGAAGAAGCAAGTGCATAGCCGACTATTAATACAGCTACTAATCCGCCAACAGTATAAAGTGTTTTCTTGGCATTTTTTGGACTTTTCATCATTTGTATTACAGAAAATCCAAGTACAGCCAATGCCGCACCAAAAACCATAATGTAAGTAATAATTATACCAATATTAATCAGATCCATGTTTATTTATTTTTTACTAATAAATCAATTAATGAAATAGAAGCATCTTCCATATCATTTACAATGGAATCAATTTTGGAAACAATATAGTTGTAGAATACTTGTAAAATAATGGCAACAATAAGTCCGAATACAGTTGTTAAAAGGGCTACTTTAATACCTCCTGCAACCAATGAAGGAGAAATATCACCAGCCGCTTCAATTGCGTCAAAAGCACCAATCATACCAATTACCGTTCCCATAAAACCAAGCATAGGTGCTAAGGCAATAAATAGTGCAATCCAAGATAATCCTTTTTCTAAAAGCCCCATTTGCACTGAGCCATAAGACACAACCGATTTTTCAACCATATCAATACCTTCCCCAGAACGATCTAGTCCTTGATAAAAGATAGAAGCTACAGGTCCTTTCGTGTTTCTACAAACTTCTTTTGCTGCATCTACTCCACCAGATTGAAGAGCACCTTCCACATCATTTAATAATTTTGACGAATCGCTTGTCGCCATATTTAAATAGATAATTCTCTCTATTGCTAATGCTAATCCTAAGATAAGACATAATAGAACAATCCCCATAAAAGAAGGCCCACCTTCAATAAATTTTTGTTTGATGACCTGATGAAAGGATTGTTTCTCTGGTTTTGGAACGACAGGGGCTGCTTCTTCAACTACTGTTTCTTCCATAACTTCTTGAATTGCTTTAGAATCAGTTGATTCTATACTATCATCTTGTGCAAACAAGCTTACACTTGCCATTGCCAAGAATCCGAATAATGTAAATAATGCTAATTTCTTTTTCATTTTATTTAGTTTAATTTTTTAATTGCGCAAATTTATAAAAATATTATAAAGCGGCTGCATGTCTTCTACTTACTTCCTCCCAATTGATTACATTAAAAAATGCAGAAATGTAATCAGGGCGTCTGTTTTGATAATTTAAGTAATAGGCGTGTTCCCATACATCCAAACATAAAATTGGAGTGCAACCACATTGGTCATCCATTAAAGGATTATCCTGATTGGCAGAAGAAGATATTTTCAATTCTCCACTATTTACACCAAGCCAAGCCCAACCTGACCCAAATCTTGTCCCTGCTGCAGTGGAGAATTCAGCTTTAAAATTATCAAAACTTCCAAAAGTAGAATCGATAGCACTAGCTAAATCTCCTGAAGGATTTCCTCCCCCATTTGGACTCATGATATTCCAAAAGAGGCAGTGATTGTAGTATCCTCCTCCATTATTGCGTACTGCTCCACTTAATCCTGGAGTAGCACAAATTTCTTCAATACTTTTGCCTTCCATATCGGTTCCGGAAATGGCATTATTTAAATTATTAGTGTATCCCTGATGGTGTTTGCTATGGTGAATTTCCATAGTTCTGG
>CAWVYN010000019.1:0-8657 GCA_963934425.1 uncultured Flavobacteriales bacterium
CCATTCTTTGAATTTTTGCATAACTCTTTGTAGGCCAGAAGATGGTTTTTCAGTAAAAAGCATTTTTGCCAATTGCTGGGTGATTGTACTCGCTCCTCCTGAGCTTCCACCGCCTTTTAGAAGTCCAAAAACTGCACGAGCCAAAGAACGAACGTCAATCCCTGAATGACTCATATATCTGATGTCTTCAGTGGATATTAGTGCGTTTATTAAATTTTCCGGCAATTCGTGGTATTTGACATTACTTCTATTTTCAAAAAAATACTTTCCCAATAATACTCCATCTTCTGAAATTATTTCGGTAGCTAAATTATTTTTAGGGTTTTCTAACTGCTCGAAAGTAGGAAGGGGGCCAAAAAAACCTATTGAAGTTAGGGATACTACCAAAAATAGCCCTATGAAAGGAG
The DNA here is from genome assembly GCA_963934425.1 of uncultured Flavobacteriales bacterium. Taxonomy (GTDB): domain Bacteria; phylum Bacteroidota; class Bacteroidia; order Flavobacteriales; family BACL11; genus DUAL01. The sequence goes on from CAWVYN010000019.1 coordinate 408, forward strand.
AGAAGATAACTAACCGTATTAGTATTATTTTTTTTCTGGTCACTTATTTAGATTTCATTTCGGTAAAAATAGTAATTTTATCCTCAAATTAAATGCGCATCTCTTTTAAAGAAAATAATCATTTCTTTTGGGCAATTCTGCCTTTGGTATTTCTTATTTTTCTTTTTCCCAACTGCACAAACAAAGAAAATGCTAATGTCAATTTTGAATCCATTCTTGAGCATTATTATATTATTTGTAATCAAGACTCATTAATTTATATTTATGAAAACTTTAAAGACAATACTTATATTCCTATAACAATTATAGTAAAAGGAGATACTGTTAATGGGCGAATGCGAATTAGAGGCGACTCTTCTAGAAAATATCCAAAAAAATCATTGAAAGTTAAATTTCTATTAAATGGTAACCCCAAAGCTTTAAACTTTAATGCTGAATTTTCTGACAAAAGTTATGTCCGGCAGTACTTGAGTGGTCAAATTGTGCGTTCTTCTAAGCAAAATTGTTACTCTTCCAATTTTGTAAACATTTATATTAACGGTGCTTTTTTTGGATTGTATTTGATGGTTGAAAATATGGATAGTGGTTTTTTAAAAAATAATTTGATGCCAGAAAAAGGGAGTTTGTATAAGGCAACAAAAGATGGGGCTTGCATGAGCATTTTTGATGATATTGAAAATGATTGGGAGAAGAAAAGTGGAATATCTGAAAATCGAGATGATTTGAAAAAATTGATTTTAGATGTCAATTCTGTTTCGGATAGTTTGTATTTGGATTTTATTAAATCAAATTTTAATTACTCCCAATTTGTAAATGTGCTCGCCCTAAATATCTATTTGGCAAATGCCAGTACTTATTATCATAATTATTATTTATATCATTATCCTAATGGGAAATGGGAGCTTTTGCCTTGGGATATGGATAAAACGCTTTCCTATTACGAGTGGATGCCTTATCAGTATCATAGAACTTCAAGTGAATGGGAGTCAGATAACCCATTAATTGAAAAAGCTCTTTTGAATGCTCAAATTTTAAATGATATTAAAGTGCGATTAAAAGAAATTTCTCAAACTATTTGTGAAAAAAAGAAAATGTCCTCTTTAATTGACAAGCTTGAAGATTTGCTTGAAGACTCGGTTGAAAAAGACAGCACTGATCAGATTTCTGATTTAAGAGAGTGGAAAAAGTTCTTGGTAAAAGAAAAGCATTTTTTTGAGAATAGACACAAAAAAATACAAGCGCAATTTGCGGTTTGGCCAAGTACTTTTGCTGTAAAAAGAATAGCGCAAAAAGTATGTGATGAGATTTTATTTGAGTGGCGTGCCTCAAAAAGCCCAAGAGGTAAAGCAATTGGCTACACCCTTTCAATAAGCTCTGATTTTTTATTTCAGGATTCTACTATACTAATTACAAAAACCACAAGCGACACCTCTTTTTTGTTTACTGAAGCCCTCTCTAGTGGAAAATATTATTGGAAAGTTACGGCAACTGATGGTGAGTTTTTTGTAGATGGATTTAACTCTAAAAATATATTTGAAAAATTGAATTGTACTATTCTTCCAAGCGCTATTTCCAAAGATATTATTTTACAAAAAAATGGAAGCCCTTATATTGTAAATCAAGTGCTAACTATTGAGAAGGGGGTAGAATTAACTATTGAGAAGGGGGTAGAAATCAGGCTAGATACTGGAGTAAATATATTGGTCCATGGTAATTTCCTGGTCAGAGGAACAAAAGATGAGTTGGTTGTTTTTCGTCCAAAACAAAGTGCAAAAGAATGGGGCTATTTTTACTTTTTTAATGGAATTGGAAATTTTAATTATAGTCATATTTTGGAAGGGAAAATCAATGCAAAACATGCCAATTTGAGTATTAAAAATTCCTCTATCAATATCAAGAAAAAGCGACTTGTATTTGGAGTAAATAGAAATCCTATAATTTGGACGCATCATGGTTCTTTCTTGTTTGAAAATTCCATCATTAACGGAAAGGGTACTGGAGAAGGCATTAATACAAATTTCTCAAAATCTATAGTTCAAAATTCTACTTTTATCAATCTTCCTGATGCAATAGAATTCATTTGTGTGGACGGGGGATTAATTGAAAATTGTGTAGTAAAAAACTCTCCAGATGATGCAATTGACATGAATGCTTGCCATAATATAGTAGTTAGAAACAATACAATAATAAATAATAGCGATAAAGGTATTTCGGTAGGAAAAGAACAATACGGACACTCCTCCAGTATATTGATTGAAAATAATACAATTGTAGGAAATAATATAGGCGTGGCTGTAAAAGACAGCTCATTTGCTATAGTAGAAAACAATCGGTTTTATGACAATAAAATAGGTATTTCTGTTTATAGAAAAGATCCTGCTTCAGTAGGTGGAAATGTAGAAATTTATAATAATGTTTTTTATAAAAATTCTTCTGCAATACGCGCGGATTCCTTTTCAAAAACAACTATTGGAACAAATATCTCTGATGGCATATTGCCTTTTGGGGAAACAGAAATTAACAAGCATTTAGCCGATAGTATTAATTATTAAAATAATGAAAAACTTTTTTTACCTCTTCTTTTGTTTACTTGTATTTGCTTGTGGTGGACCAAATTCAAATTTGGAAGTAAAAGAAATTCGACTGAAAAAAAGAGGTGGCAAAATAGAATTAGTAGAAAAATTACGCGATTTAAAAAGTATAACAGATACAAATGGTCAGCTTGAAATTGAATATCTATTCTATAAAAAAAATATAAAAAACCTAAAATCAGGATTATTGCAGGTAGATAATGCTGCTGTTTTTAAATTGTATTTAAATGACACTTTAATAGTAGATAAAAGTTCTGCTTTTTTCATGGACACCCTTTTATCTTCTAAACGAGATTCTTTTATTTATTCTGACACCCTTTGCTTTGATTATTTTATTGATTCTTCAATTCTCAGAAATAGTATTTTATCTGGAGAGAATACCCTTTTACTACAATTCCAAAACCAAAAATATTATACGCTAAACCACAAGAAGACACAATTGTTTTTATCGAAAAACAATAAAGATTATCCCAACAAAAGTCCCAACAAAAGTTTGAAAAAATCTGCCCTGCCTTCCCTAAGCATCAACACAAAAAATGGAATTAAAGACGAGCCAAAACTTTCAGCAAAACTTTCGGTAACGCAAGGAGAGGTTATTTTTGAAGAAAATATACAGATAGAAATAAGAGGAAATACCTCTCAAAGTTTTAAGAAAAAATCCTATAGTTTTTTGTTTGTGGATGAAAATAATCAAACAAAAAAAGTGAGGTTGTTAAATCTTCCTATGCACGAACATTGGGTTTTATATGGTCCTTATGCCGATAAAAGTTTAATGAGAAATGTCTTAGCATATCGCCTTTTTCAAAATATGGGACATTATGCTCCTAGAACAAAATTTTGCGAATTAAGTATCAATGGTTTTAATCAAGGCGTTTATGTCTTGTGTGAAAAAATTAGAGTAGATTCTGCAAGGCTGAATCTGGGAGGTGGTTATTTATTAAAAATTGATCGACCAAAAGGCAAATTTTTTGAATCAACCATCACAAATGCCAAAGTCGAAAAAACTGTATTTGAAATAACATACCCTGATGATATTGAGATTAGTGTTTCAGAAAAGAATGCCGTTGAGAATTTTGTGCATTTGTTTGAAGAAACTCTTTTTTTAAGTGATGCAAATAGTCTTTCTATTTTTGAGCTCATTGATATGAGTTCTTTTGTAGATTTTTTAATTATTAATGAATTTTGTAAAAATATTGACGCATACCGATTGAGCACTTATTTTCAAATATCAAAAGAGAAAAGAATCGTAATGGGTCCTGTTTGGGATTTTAATTTTTCTTTTGGGCTTACTGATTATTTAGATGGTTATTCTGCTACTGGATTTGTGTATGAGTATAAAGATGAGGTTCCTTTTTGGTGGAAAAAATTAAACAAAAATGCCTTTTTTAAGTCTGCTCTTAAAAAAAGATGGACTCAATTAAGGAGGTCCATGCTGAACGAAAAGGTTGTTTTAGAAATGATCAATAAATATGCAAAGGAGTTAGAAATTGCACAAGAAAATAATTTTTCTTCCTGGCATTTATTAGGAAAAAAGAAAGTTTGGCCAAACTATTATATTGGAAACTCTCACCAAGAAGAAGTAGTATATTTACAAAACTGGATTTTGGAAAGGGGAAATTGGCTAGATAAAAAGTGGGGGAATTAGTTTTCTTTTTCTCTTATGCAAACGCCAACAGAAATAATTTCTTCTAAAGATTTTATAGTCGGCAATTCGCCATAACGCATAGCTTGTTCAATTTCTATTTTACACCTCCCACTTGCTTTGAAAGAAATCAAATTCTTATAGGTTTTTGTAAAGTCCAAAATATCCCCCATTCCTTTTCCGTTCCATTTTCCTTTTTTATCTGCCAAAACACATTCAATAGTGTCGGTTGTATTTTGTTCGTTTGGCATTTTAGTATGAATAAATAGAAATAGGTTTTGAAAAGAATAATCTATGGTGTGCCTAATGTTTATTTCTGCTAAATAAGTAGATATTGTGTCTATAACATCAAACTCAAATACCGCCAAGCTATCGGTATGCCAGCTTGTATTTTTTATTTCTTTATCTGCCTTAAAAAGGATATTGTTATTGCAGGAAAAAAGAGAAAAGAACAGTAAAAAAACAACTCCTTTTCTCATTGTTTCTTCTGTTTTTTATGTTTAAATCTTCTTTTATTTTTTTTGTTCTTTTTGTCAAATCGGTTGATATCGTCTTGTCCTGTTACATTTTGAAAATCTTTCTTTTTTATCCTTTGTTCTACTACAAAATCCTCCAATTTTTCAGGAAGTTCTCCTTCTTTGTTTAGTGTAATTATTGTTTTTGCTCTATCTAGTGTTAGCTCAATGGCAGAATACGGGTCATTCAAATAGGTGTACCACAATTTCTTTTTAAAGATATCCATTTTCAAAAATCTTGCTTTATCCTTTTTTGTTTTTAGCATAGTTTTTGTATTTGGGAAATTAGCTAATGCATCCAAATATCCATCCAATTCAAAATTTAAACAGCACTTTAATCGCCCACATTGTCCTGATATTTTTTGTGGGTTGATAGAGAGTTGCTGATAACGAACAGCTGATGTGGAAACAGATGGAAATTCAGTCATCCAAGTAGAACAGCAAAGCTCCCTTCCGCAACTACCAATTCCCCCTAATTTTGCCGCCTCTTGCCTTGCTCCAATTTGCCGCATTTCGATTCTAATCATGAATTTTTTGGAAAAGGATTTTATTAGTTCTCTGAAATCTACTCTTTTTTCAGCTGTATAGTAAAAAATAGCTTTGGTGTTATCGCCTTGATATTCCACATTGCTGAGTTTCATCTCCAGTTTGTGTTCTATTGCCAAAAGTTTAGCTTTCTCTAAGGTGTCTTTTTCAAGTGCTATTGCTTTTTCCCATTTTGAAATATCGGTCTGTTTTGCAATTCTGTAAATTTTCTTTGGCCTTTCCTTTTCAAAATTTACTTTCTTTCGTTTCATTTGGAGCATAACCAATTCTCCGGTTAAGGAAACCACTCCAACATCGTGTCCTGGAGATCCTTCCACCGCGACAATATCCCCCTTTTTTACCGCTATATTGTCTGGGTTGACGTAAAATTCTTTTCTGTCTTGTTTAAAACGAATCTCAACCGCATTATCCTCTTTTTTGCTTAAAGTACTTATCCCTTCTAGCCAATTAAAAACAGAGGAATTGCTACAACCCCTTGCTAGGGAAGTTTCACATGTATTACAGTTGCTGCAGCCACTCATTTTTTAGTTCGGATTTTAGTTTGCTAATTTACATTTTACTTTTAAAAGGCGCATCATTTGTAGCGATAGCTCATAAAAAAGAATTTTTGGGTTGGCGTTTCTCTCAATTCCATATACTGATTTTTCCAATCTTTCAAAAATAGAAATACTATTTTTTCCATGTATGAATGACGCGAAATTACTTACAAAATTTTCTTCTTCTTTTTGTAATTTTAATATGCTTTGGTTGTTGATGTTTAAAATAAGGCAAACACGTATAATCTTTAAGGCATATTGTAAAAACTCTTTCTGATGTTCCCTTCCTTTTTTTGCTATATTCTCGGTCCAGCTTACCAATTCTAACAAATTAACTTTGTAACAAATTTGCATCCATTTCTGAAAATCTTTTAGCAAACCGTTTTCTTTAATTTCGTTTTGGCTAAGATTTATGGCTTTGTTAATATTCCCATTTGCAATTGCTGCAATTGTTAGGGCTTTTTCTTTTATTATTCCTTTTTGTGTTTCTAGAAAAGAGATTATCTCTTCTGTGCTAAACGGTTTTGTTTTTACTATTTGCATTCTTGAGGTGATCGTTGGAAGTAGTTTTTCAAAATCTTCTGATGCCATCAGGAAAAATGTGCCTTTTGGCGGCTCTTCAATTAGTTTTAGAAGTTTATTTGCACATGTTAGATTCATTTTTTCTGGCATCCATATAAGAATAACTCTATACGCCGAATCATAATTTTTTAAGGCAACTTTCTTTTGCAATTGCTGAGCTTCATGTTTGTAGATTGCCCCTTGTTTATTTTCTGCATCAAAATATTTATACCAATCTGTTAGGGATAAGTATGGGTTATCTGAAACGATTTCTCTCCATTGAGAGATAAAATTATCGCTCACAGGATGTTTAATTTTGTTTATTTTAAGCACTGGAAAAACAAGGTGTAAATCTGGATGAGAAAGGGAATTGTACATAAGGCAGGAGTGGCAACTATTGCAAGAATCTGTTTCTCCTCTTTCTTCGCAATTCAAAAATTGTGCAAAAGCAATTGCTAATGCTAGTTTTGCGTTTCCTGACTTCCCTAAAAAAAGCTGTGCATGCGCTATTCTGTTTTTTGTTACCGAATTAATAAGCTCTTTTTTTACAATTTTATTTCCTGGAATTTCTTTAAATAGCACTGTTTTTCTTTTGTGTCAAAAGTAAGGAATTAACAGCAGTATTTTTGCTTTTATACTATTTTTGCAGCATGAAAAATATTACAGATCTTTCTTTTGTAGGGAAACGGGTGTTAATTCGGGTTGATTTCAATGTTCCTTTAGATGAAAATTTCAAACTTACAGATGATAGCAGAATAGTAGCGGCTCTCCCTACAATAAAAAAAGTGATTGCTGATGGAGGAAGGGCTATAATTATCTCGCATCTTGGAAGGCCAAAATGCGGATTTGAAGAAAGGTTCTCTTTAAAACATCTTGTTCATCATTTATCCTTTTTATTAGATAGAGATGTTGCTTTTAGTAACGATTGTGTTGGTGAAAAGACCGCTAATGATGTTGCAAACATGCAAAATAAAGATATTCTACTTTTGGAAAATTTACGTTTTTATAAAGAAGAAACGCTAGGGGATAAGTTTTTTGCAAAACAGCTTTCCAAGCTTGGTGATGTTTATGTAAACGATGCTTTTGGAACTGCTCACAGAGCTCATGCTTCAACCGCAATTATTGCTCAATTTTTTCCTGCGAATAAATATTTTGGCTTGCTTTTAAAAAAAGAGCTTGATAATCTGGAATTTGCTTTAAGGAGTGTAAAAGAACCTTTTACCGCTATAATTGGAGGGGCAAAAATCACAGGAAAAATTGATGTGATTACAGCCCTTTTGGATAAGGTAGATAATTTGATCATTGGAGGTGGGATGGCTTATACTTTTGCAAAATCCATGGGAGCTAATATTGGAAATTCTTTGGTGGAAGATGAAAAAATAGGGCTTGCAAAACAACTTATTGAATTAGCTAAAAGAAAAGGCGTGAATATAGTTCTCCCTAGAGATTCTGTAAATGCTAGTGCTTTTGATAATAATGCTGAAATAAACATTTCTTCCATTGAAACTATCCCAAATGGGTTTATGGGACTAGATATTGGAAAATCTAGTATCTCCGCTTTTTCTGAAATAATTTCAACTTCCAAAACTATTATTTGGAATGGCCCAATGGGGGTTTTTGAAATGAGTAATTTTGAAAAAGGAACAAAAGAAATTGCAACTGCAATTTGCAAGGCCACTGAAATGGGTGCTTATTCTTTAGTTGGGGGTGGCGATTCTGTTGCGGCAATCAAAAAATTTAGACTGGAAAAAAAAGTAAGCTATATTTCAACTGGTGGTGGCGCAATGCTGGAATATTTGGAAGGAAAAAAACTCCCTGGAGTAGAAGCTATTCTTTCTTAAGTTTTTCCTCAATATCCT
>CAWVYN010000020.1:0-8271 GCA_963934425.1 uncultured Flavobacteriales bacterium
CCCATTAGTATCTACAAATACTGTCGTTAGCTCAGATCTTAATTTTTCATTATCTACAGTATCATCAAAACGAACCACATAGGATCTTCCTCCTACAAAATCTACACCATAATTCAAACCCTTAGTGACTAAGGACCCAATACCCAAAAGAATAATTACAGACGAAAGAATATAGAATCTTTTTCTTTTTCCAAGAAAATCAATCGCAGTATTTTTGAATGCCCCATCAGTTAGTTTAGTGGAAAATCTTAATTCTTTGTTTTTGTTTAATCGTCTAGAGATTACAAGTCGAGTAATAAAAATGGCTGAAAACAAAGAAGTTAAGATACCAATAATAAGTGTAGTGGCAAATCCTTTAATTGGTCCAGTTCCAAAGCTGTAGAGAACAATTCCTGTAAGCAATGTTGTTACATTGGCATCAATAATGGCATTATAAGCATTGTTATAACCATCTTTTATGGCTAAACGAATTCCTTTTCCCCCAGTTAATTCCTCCCGAATTCTTTCATAAATAAGCACATTGGCGTCAACAGACATTCCAATTGTAAGTACGATACCCGCTATTCCAGGAAGAGTAAGAACCGCTCCAATAGAGGAAAGCACACCAAAGATGAAGAAAATATTCGCAAGTAGTGCAATATTAGAAACCACACCAGCTCCTGAATAATAGAAGATCATATACAATAGCACAATAAAAAGGGCAATAATGAAAGATTTCAATCCTGCATTAATCGCTTCTTCTCCAAGAGAGGGTCCAACAATGGCCTCCTCAATAATTCTGGCAGGAGCAGGTAATTTTCCTGACTTTAAAATATTAGCTAAATCACTTGCTTCATTGATTGTAAAATTTCCAGTAATTTGAGATCTTCCTCCTGATATTTCACTTTGAACTGTGGGGAAGGAATAGACAAATCCATCTAATACAATCGCTACACTTTTACCAATATTCTCTGCAGTTAAGCGCTTCCATTGCTTAGCTCCTTCAGAATTCATGGTCATAGACACTTCTGGATTAGCATTAAACTGCCCAAAATCTTGTCTGGCATCTGTTACTACATCACCTTCTAAAGAGGCCTTCCCATCACGCCCACTTACTTTTAAACCAACCAACTGCATAAATTTTCCTTCTGGATCGTATGGTTTTACCGTATAAGCAAATTTTACATCTAATGGAAAGTTTTTTATTACCTCAACATCTGCTAAATATTTATTAAGTGTAGCTGTATCTTTTATAGCACAATAACCAACAACAGGACCTTCATTTGGCCTATTGTTTTGGTCTATATTTGGATAAAGCACAGCATAAAGCGGATTCTCTGCTGCAAATTCTTCAAAGGAAAGTTGGGAATCTGTTGTGTCGGAAACTGCGGAATCTCCTTCTAATTGAGTTAATAATGCTAACTCAGATGTGTCTTCTGAGATTTCAGAATATTCTTCACTTTCAGAATCTTCCACAGATGCTAAAACTTTCTCTACTTCTTCATTTATTGTATCAGTAAGTTCTAATTGCTCTTTTAAATATTTGTTGGCATCTTCCAAGCTTGGCAATAACTCTGCATATTCGTAAGTTTCCCAAAACTCTAATTTGGCTGTGGATTGCAACAATTTTCTAGCTCTTGCAGGCTCTTTAATTCCAGGAAGTTCTACCAAAATTCTACCAGAAGTTTCTAGCCTTTGAATATTTGGCTGAGTAACCCCAAACCTGTCAATACGAGAACGCAAAATATTGAATGATCGACTAATAGCATCTTCCACTTCTGCACGAATTACTTTTATTACATCAAGATTTGTAGAGTTTATTTTTATCTGATCACGCATTTGCGCCATAAACAATACGGCCAATCCATTTTCTGGAGAAAGCTTTTCGTATTCCATAGCGAAAAGAGTAACAAAATCTTCTTGAGAATTCTTTTGCATTTGCTGAGAGTTAGCAATAGCAGAATTAAAATCCTCATCATCACTATTGTTGGAAAGTGCTTTGATTACATCAACAACAGACACCTCCAAAGTTACATTCATTCCTCCTTTAAGATCAAGCCCTAAATTGATTTCTCTTTCTTGGCATTCCTTATAAGTATACTCTTTCGCCCAAATATCATACACCGTTTCGCTACTTATGGAATCCAAATAATATTTTTCTCTTTTATCTTTTTCTACCTCCAAATATTCATTTACTATAATTGAATCAACTAAAGAATCATTTGTAGAATTCTGAAATTCTGAGATTAGTGTTTCTTTACTGTTCTGGATATAAGTATTGGCGTATTCTACTGCATCATCTTGCACCCCTCCTGCAATCCAAGTAAAGGATAGTTGGTACAAACAAACTATAGCGAATAGGATGGCAAATACTTTTATTGCGTTTCTGTTTTGCATTATTTCTTTATTTTGTTTTAGCTGAAATTTTCAAGCGGCAAATATAGAACTTCATTCTTACATAGGCAATAAAATAAAGGGGCATTTATTTTGAAGACATAAGATTGTTTTTTTTGAAATCAATTTTTTAATTTTAATTCTCTTTATTTGTAAAGATTTTAATTTTAAAAGCATGAAAAGATTTTATTTGGTTTTTGTATTTGTTTCTCTTGTTTCTGAGCTTGCTTTTTCACAAATAAATTTTAGCAGAGATACATCCCTCTCAGTTATGGAGAATGCAAATAAATTCAATCATGCATGGGCAGGAGGAATCAATGCTATGCAACCATCAGAGGTTGATTTAAATTTAGATGGGATTAATGACCTTATTTTATTTGACAGAACAGGAAATAAACTTTCTCCTTTTCTCGATATAAATGGAAAATATGTTTTTGCACCAGAATATTGTTCTGCATTTTCAAATCATCTTCACGATTGGGTAATTTTTGCAGATTATAATTGTGATGGAAAAGAAGATATTTTTACTTATTCTTCTGGAGGAATTGCAATTCTTGAAAACAACTCTACTTCTACTCTTTCATTTAATATGGTTACCTCTCTTTTACTTTCGGATTACGGAACAACTAACATCAATTTATATGTAAGCTCGGTTGATATTCCAGCCATCTCAGATATTGATAATGATGGAGACTTAGATATTCTTACTTTTTCAATACTCGGTGGTTTTGTGGAGTATCACAGAAATATGGCTATGGAATTAACTGGTAGTTGCGATACTTTAGCTTTCAGATATGAGAAATCTTGTTGGGGAAATTTCTTTGAAGGGCTAAATAGTTATCTAATAAATTGTACTGCATGCTCTCCTGATAGTTGTAGCCCAGCATATACTTCAAATGCTAATATTAAACAAAAACATTCTGGCTCTACATTACTTGCAATTGATGTTGATGATGATAATGATAAAGATTTGATTTTAGGAGATATTAGCTATAATAATTTGAATTTGTTAATTAATGGTGGAGATAGTACAAATGCAAACATCAGTTCAATCGATAGTATCTTTCCTGCCAATAACAATAACACCATGGGGGTCGATATTCATTTGTTTCCAGCATCATTTTATTTGGATGTAACCCATGATGGAATTAAAGATCTAGTGGTTACTACTAATAGCCAAGCAAACTCAGAAAATTTTGAAAGCGTTTGGCTTTATGCCAATAGTGGGACTAACTCCCTGCCAGATTTCAATTTTGTAAGCAAATCTTTCTTACAAGAAGAAATGATTGATTTAGGAGAGGGAGCTTATCCTGTTTTTTTTGATTACAACAATGATAGCTTGTTGGATATTGTGGTAGGAAATTATGGCTATCATGACGTGGGAGGTAATGATATTTCTGGGCTTGCTCTTTTTGAAAATATTGGAACTAACAATCAACCATCATATTCTCTAATTACACGAGATTTTGCAGGAATATCAAATCTTAATTTGAATATTAGTTTAAATATACCCGCACTGAATATCTATCCTACTTTTGGAGATTTGAATGGAGATGGAAATAAAGATTTAATTGTAGGAGATGCAGATGGAATGTTGCATTATTTTACCAATAATGGAGGGTCGACATCCTCTTTCACTCTTGCTGTTGTAGATTTTGAGCATATAGATGTTGGTTATTCTGCTACCCCTCAATTAGTTGATGTTAACCGAGATGGATTGCTTGATTTATTAGTAGGAGACAAAACAGGAAAAATAAGTTATTTTCCAAACAATGGTACTAGCATTATTGCTGTTTTTGATAGTGTCATTTCCAGTTTTGGAGGAATTGATGTTGATTCTAGTTTTACAAGTGTAGGTTATAGCACACCACATTTAGTTGATATTAATGGAGAATATCATTTATATATTGGTTCATTTACCGGGTCAATTTATCATTACAATAATATTGATGGTAATTTAACTGGTAATTTTAATTTGGTAAATAATATAGAGCAAAATATTTTGGAAGGTGCAAAAACTGCTTTATGCATTAAGGATATAAATAACGATCAAATTCCTGATATGATTCTTGGAAATTATTGTGGTGGATTGAGTTATTTTAGTGGAGATACACTTACTACTAATTTGAATAATTTCATTGAGGACAAACAACTTTTACTTTATCCTAACCCTACAAATAAGTATTTATTTTTACAGACAAAAGTAAATGGAAGAATACAAATACATAATATATTAGGAGAACTACTCTTTTCAGAAATTAAAACAAAACAAAATCATAGGATTGATATACACAAACTCCCTGCTGGAATTTACATTATTAAATTAGAAAATCTTACAAGCAAATTTATTAAGGAGTAAAATCAGGATTTGTAATAAAATCAGCCTCGGAAAGTGTTTTTAAAAAAGCGATTAGATCCTGTTTTTCTTGGTTTGTCAGCTGTAATCCACCAATGTTCAATTTCTTCATTAGTGGATCAATCGTTGATGAATAATTTAAACCACTATTATAATGCTCAACCACTTCTTCTAGACTAGAAAATCTGCCGTCATGCATATATGGTGCTGAAAATTCAATATTTCTGAGTGTTGGGGTTTTAAACTTTCCATTATCAGAAGTGAAACCAGTAACTTTTGCAAGACCTATATCCAAAAATGGTTCAATGTCCAATCCGTTATTATGAAAAAGATTATCCATAAACATTTCAGTTCCATGGCAGTGAAAACAATCTCCTTTTTCTGTATTAAAAATCACATAGCCATTTAGCTCGGAAGGAGTTAGTTGTAATTCTTGCCGTAAATATTTGTCGTATCTGGAATTAACAGAAATTAAAGTACGTTCAAATTGTGCAATTGCCATAACTACATGAGTAGAATCTATATCTTCTATATTAAACGCTTTCCTAAATAGCTCTTTATAAGTTGCGCTTGCATTAAGCATATTCTCTACATTTCCCCAAGTATTATTCATCTCAATTGGGTTTACTATAGGATCAAAAGCTTGATCTTCCAAAGTAGCCACCCTGCCATCCCAAAAATTAAAAATATTCCAGCCAGCATTTATAATGGTGGAAGCATTTCTATCACCAAAAGAACCATTAATACCTTGACTGAATCGATTAGTATCAGAAAAACCGGCTATTTGCAAATGACAAGATGTGCAGCTTTGCGTTCCGTCTCTACTCAAGATAGGGTCATGAAAAAGTTTTTTTCCTAAAGCAATACCTTCTACAGTCATTGGATTATTTTCAGGAATTGGCATAGTTGGGAAACCACTTGGAGACACAATAGCGTAAGGAGTTGGTTGGTATGGTATAATGGTATCAAAAATACAACTTCCATCATCATAAGTTGCTAAATTATTATAATTAAGGGCCGTAGAATCTGTACAACCAATGATAATTGGTAAATCTTTCTTACAAGAAAAAAGGATACCTATTATCAGTAATAGAGAAACCCTTTTATTCATAATATTATTGACTTGCTGTAACAGAGAAGACATCTAAGCTACCATTTGCTTGTAATTGCATTTGTTTTTCCATATTCATCATTATACCCATACCATAAGTAGAAAAGGCAATCTCATTTGGTGTTTGATACCAATTATTTATTTCCATATTTATATTAATACTAACATCTCCTACCTCATCATCAATATTTAATAAGGAAGATCCTGGAATACCTAAAGTAGAAAAAGAGAATGAGTAATCTGCACCCATAGTTCCACCAGTATGAGTGTTATAGAAGGTAGAATCATTAGCATAAGCTCCTTCCAACTTCATATAATGATATCCCCCTCCATTTGATTCAGGCCAAAACATTGTTGAGTGAAAATCTTCATTCACATAAAAATTACTACTATTTTTACTAGAGTCTAATCCCATGTCAAATGAGATGGAGGTATAATTATTATTAGCAACATTTTGATAAGTAAAACTAAAGGTTGATGCATCAGATATATCAATAAAATGCACTTCATCTAATAATAGAGTATTTCCGTCATCTGCATGTAAGGTAATATCTGAGATTAAATATTTTAATGTTTGAATACTATAGTCCTCACCTGCCGCATTGGTGTAAATCATAGTATTAATTGTCGGATGATCCGGATTAGTCAAAGATGTTCCATCTACAGTTTGAATAAAATTAATAGTAAGATTAGTGGTAAGTGGCGTATCTTTTTTGCAAGCAGTAAATATTAAACTACATCCTAAAATTAGAAGAATTATTTTTTGCATAAACTTTGATTTTAAGGTTAATTAATAAATATAATGAGCAAATTTAAGAATAAAACGGAAAGTAAAATATTATATTACCAAATTCGAGAAGAATCTTATCTATTCAAAGCCCCAATCTCAGTTAAAAGTGAATTTGTTTTTCTCACTCCCTCTGCAGAAGTTGCTAATTTTTCTTTCTCCGTATCATCCAAATCAATCTCTACAATCTTTTCTATTCCATTTTTGCCAAGCAAAACAGGAACTCCTATGCAAAGGTCAGAAAGTCCGTATTCCCCATCTAAAAGTGTAGAGCAAGGGAACATTTTATGTTGGTTGCAAACTATTGATTGTACTAATGCTGAAACTGCAGCGCCAGGTGCATACCAAGCGGAAGTTCCTAACATTCCCGTTAAAGTTGCTCCTCCAACTTTGGTATCTTCCAATACTTTTTGTAATCTTTCTGCTGATAGAAACTCTGTAACCCTTACAGAATTTTTTGTTGCTAATCTTGTAAGTGGCACCATACCAACATCTGAATGTCCGCCAATTACCATTCCATCAATATTAGAACTAGGGCAATCAATAGCTTCTGCCAATCGATATTTGAAACGGGCGCTATCCAATGCGCCACCCATTCCAATAATTCTATTTTTCGGCAAACCTAGAATTTTATGTGTAAGGTAAGTCATTGTATCCATTGGATTGCTTACAATAATCAAAATTACATCAGGAGAATGAGCAATTAATTGCTCAGTAACCGATCTTACAATTCCAGCATTTATACCAATAAGTTCCTCACGAGTCATCCCTGGTTTTCTTGGAATACCCGAAGTTATTACCGCCACTTTACTTTCTGCTGTTTTCGAATAATCTCCAGTAGTTCCTATTATTTTGGTTTCAAAACTATTTAATGAAGCTGTTTGCATCAAGTCCATTGCTTTTCCTTCTGCAAAATTTTCTTTGATATCTACTAATACAACTTCTTTTGCGAAATTTTTAATGGCAATATATTCGGCACAACTCGCACCTACTGCTCCTGCTCCTACTACTGTTACTTTCATTTTTTTATTTGATTATCAACTATATATTATCTTTTACGCATCTATATTTGCATATTTTGCATTGGCTTCAATAAATTCTCTCCTTGGTGGAACTTCATCTCCCATCAGCATAGAAAATACTCTATCGGCTTCTGCAGCACTGTCAATAGTTACTAACTTTAATGTTCTTTTTTCCGGATTTAAAGTAGTATCCCAAAGTTGTTCGGCATTCATCTCACCCAAACCTTTATATCTTTGGATTCCTACATTCACTTCTTTTCCAGCTTTCATTTCTTCCACTAATGTGTCTCTCTCCTCATCTGACCAGCAATATCTGTGGTCTTTACCTTTCTTTAATAAATATAAAGGTGGAGTTGCTATATAAATATATCCGTTTTCAATTAGCTCGTACATATATCGGAAGAAGAAAGTAAGGATGAGGGTTGCAATATGACTTCCATCAATATCGGCATCCGTCATAATTACTACCTTATGATATCTTAATTTTTCAGTGTTAAGCGCTCTTTCATCTTCTTCAGTGCCTACAGAAACACCAAGTGCAGTATACATGTTTTTAATTTCTTCATTTTCAAAAACTTTGTGTTGCATGGCTTTTTCTACATTTAGAATTTTACCCCTTAGC
>CAWVYN010000021.1:0-8189 GCA_963934425.1 uncultured Flavobacteriales bacterium
ATAAGTTGGAGTGATGGAAATAACATAGCAATTATTGGTAAAAGTAACATTACGAATAACGCCTAATTCTACAACTGAAATCACAGGAATTTCAGGATCAGGAACAGTGTTTAAAAGTTCCCATATTTTATTTATTTCACCATTTTGCATTAGGATATGCTCTTTGCAAAAACTGCATTTCAGCTAGTAGAAACCCAAGATATTCCGTATGCATTCCCTTTTTCCCACCAGTTGCCATATAACCATCTTCTGGGCGTTTAAGTTTTGCTTTTTTAAGCGTGCTGTTTACAGTCTTATTCCACTGAGTTTTCAACGCTTTATTATCTACAGCAATTCCTAAATTTAACAATTCAGTATCAATTTCGTCCATTTCAAAAAGTTCAGCGGTAAATTGCCAAATTTTCTCTAATGATTCTTGTACTTTTGCATTAGATTCCTCTGTTCCATCTCCCAATCGAATGAGCCAATTTGTAGAATGGCGTAAATGGTATTTTACTTCCTTCAATGATTTTGCGCTCAATGCAGCTAGCGTTTCATCTTTGCTCTCAGAAAGTTTGGTAAAGAACAGAAATTTGAAAGCGTCATACAAGAAATTACGCACAATGGTTTTTCCAAAATGTCCATTTTCAATTTCTACCACTTGATGATTGAGAAACTCTCTTTCATTTCTAAGAAAAGCTAAATCATCTGCCGATTTTGAACCGTCCAATTGTGCGGCATATTCATAAAATCCATTTGCTTGTCCAAACATATCTAATGAAATGTTAGAAAGAGCAATATCTTCTTCCAACTCAGGCCCTTTGGCGCACCATTCTGCCATTCTTTGAGCGAGAATTAATGAACTGTCGGCAATACGAAGGGTGTATATTAATAAACTAGTCATTTCTAAATGTGTTTAGCTCCATCTGGCATAGTGTAAAAAGTAGGATGACGGTACATTTTGTCATTTGCTGCATTAAAGAACGCCTCACTATCTTCTGATTCTGAAGAAACAATATCGGTTGCTTTTACCACCCAAATACAACTACCTTCATTTCTTCTGGTGTATAGTTCTCTAGCATTTTCCAATGCCATTACTTTGTCGCAAGCATGAACATTTCCTGCATGTTTGTGTGCTAATCCGTTTTTGCTTTGAATGAATACTTCCCATATATCTGTATTTTCTTCCATAATTTTATGTTTAATTTGTTCCTGCTAATTCTTGTTTTTTAGCGTAAGCTTTTGCAGCTTCACGCACCCATTTTCCTTCATCATGAGCCTTTTTATGATGATCTAATCTTTGTTTGTTACAAGGACCATTTCCATTAACAACATTCCAAAATTCCTCCCAATCCATTTCTCCAAAATCATAATGCCCTCTTTGCTCGTTCCATTTCAAATCTTCATCGGGAATTGTAAGTCCAATAACTTCTGCTTGTCCTACGGTTTTGTCAATAAAACTCTGACGCAATTCATCATTGGTTTGTCTTTTAATTTTCCACTTCATGGCATTTCCTGTCCTTGGAGAATCAGAATCTTGAGGTCCAAACATCATAATAGAAGGCCACCAAAAACGGTTAAGAGCATCTTGCGCCATTTCTTTTTGCTCAGGCGTTCCTTTTGCCATTTCAGCCATTATTTCATAGCCCTGTCTTTGGTGAAAACTTTCTTCTTTACAAATTCGAATCATTCCTCTGGAATAAGGACCATAAGAAGTTCTTTGCAAAGAAACTTGATTGACAATAGCTGCTCCATCCACAAGCCAGCCAATAGCTCCCATATCTGCCCAGCTAAGGGTTGGGTAATTAAAAATAGAAGAATATTTTGCTTTTCCTTCATGGAGTTGTTTCACTAATTTTTCTCGAGAAACCCCTAAAGTTTCACATGCTGAATATAGATATAATCCGTGCCCAGCTTCATCTTGAACTTTGGCCAACAAAATCATCTTTGCTCTAAGTGATGGAGCTCGAGAGATCCAATTTCCTTCTGGTTGCATGCCAATCACTTCTGAATGAGCATGTTGAGAAATCTGTCGAATTAAATGTTTTCGATAATCCTCTGGCATCCAATCTTTAGGCTCAATTTTCTTTTCTGCATCAATTCGTTCTTGAAATATTTCGTCGTTCATAATTTTATAAATAATTGATGCAAATTTATTTAAAATATGTGTTATAACATTGATATTCTTTCTAAACTCCCTTTGTTAATCCTTAAAATTATATTTTTGCGAAAATTTTTTTAATTAATGAATTCATTTTACCCCCTTAAAGTTAGTCAAATCCGCACATTAACTACTAATGCAGTAGAATTAAAATTTGAGATTCTATCTGAGTTAAAATTAAAATTTAACTTTAAAGCTGGTCAATACATTACGATAAAACAGACGATTAATGGAGAAGAGGTAAGGCGTTCCTACTCTATTTGTAGCAGTAATGCTGAAGGAATTTGTGTTGGGGTGAAGCATGTTGAAGGCGGAAAAATGTCCTCTTTTTTAACTACTAATATAAAAGAAGGAGATATTTTGGAGGTTATGCCACCAACAGGAAATTTTATATTGCAAGGGAAAAATGTTGTTGGAATTTGTGCTGGGAGTGGTATTACGCCAATTATAAGTATGATAAAAGCTCATAATTCTAATTTCACGCTTATTTATGGCAATCAAACTATAAGCTCAACTATGTTTTATGACGATTTGAAGGAATTGAATGTTAAATCCTTTTTCGTTTTTTCTAAAGAAAAAGTAGATGGAGCTATGGAAGGCAGAATTGATACTACTCTCTTAGAATCCTTGTCAGGAAATATATGCTCAGCTGATGATTTTTTTATTTGCGGCCCAGGAGAAATGATTGATGAAGTTTCAGATTTTTTACTAAAAAAAGGTATTGAGAAATCACATATTCATTTTGAAAGATTTACTGCTTCTAAAAAGCAAAAGCAAACTGAACAAAAAGACGAAATCACTTCTGATGTTTTGGTTTCATTAGATGGAGATGATTTTGAATTTCAATTATCATCAAACGGTCAAAGTATTTTGGATGCTGCAATGGAAGCTGGTGCAGATGTTCCTTTTTCGTGCAAGGGGGCAATTTGTTGTACTTGTAAAGCCAAAGTAATGCAGGGTAAAGCTATTATGGATAAAAATTATTCTCTTTCAAAGGAAGAAGTATCTGAAGGATATGTATTAACCTGTCAAGCTCATCCAGTTACAGCAAATATTATGATAGATTATGATGAGATTTAGATTTATATTTTCAAGAATCTATATGAAAGAAATTTTTAAGATTTCTCTTGCTTTCTGAATCAGATATTATTTTATAGACATTTCTACTTTTTCTTTTCAATTTTGATTTTTCTAATCAGATAAATAAATGTACTTTTGCAACCCTTTTAAAAAACAATAAATATTTATGAGAATTACGCAAAGCAAGACGAAAGATTTGATGGCTGTTCTAACCGTAGAGGTAGTAGAAAAAGATTACAGAGAAAATGTAGATAAAATCTTGAAAGATTATAGAAAGACTGCCGAGATGCCAGGATTTAGAAAAGGGAAAACACCAATGTCCATCATCAATAAAAAGTATAAAACAGCTGTGACTGTAGAAGAAGTAAACAAAATTCTACAAGCTGAAATGTACAAACATATTACGGACAATAAAGTAAAAGTTTTAGGAAGCCCAATGCCTAAGAAAAGTGAAAAGACAATTGATTGGGAAAAGCAAAATGATTTTTCTTTTGAGTTTGAGATAGGGTTAGCTCCTGATTTTGATGTGAAAATCAGTAAAAAAGACAAGCTGACTTATTACAATATCAAAGCAGATGAAAAACTGTTGGATAAATATTGTAATGATATTGCCAAGCGATATGGTACAATGGGAAATATGGAGATTTCAGAAGAAGGTGATTTGGTTTTTTGTAATATAGAACAAGTAGATGTTGCTGGAAATATTATGGAAAACGGTATTAAAAATGAAGCAACAGTTTCCATGGATTTTATTGCTGATAAAAAAATAAAAAAGCAATTTATTGGTGTAAAATCAGGGGATGCTTTGAAAATAAATGTGATGAAAGCATTTACAAATCATTCTGATTTGGGAGCTATGTTGAATGTATCGCATGAAGCAATTCACAATATAAGTTCGGAAGACTTCCAGTTTACCGTAAAAAATATCAACCGATTAACTCCTGCAAAATTAGATAAAGAACTATTCGATAAAGTGTATGCAGAGGGAAATGTAAAAACCAATAAAGCATTCCGTACAAAAATAAAAGAAGAGGCGGAACTGAGTTTTGTAGCCGAAAGTGATAGAATGTTAAAAAATGATGTTATTACGTACCTTTTAGAAAAGAATAAATTTGATATTCCAGATGATTTTTTGAAAAGGTGGCTGGTTCAAACTTCTGAGAAGCCAGTAAAAATTGAGCAAATTGAAAGTGAGTATGATATGTATTCCAAAAGCTTAAAATGGCAACTAATTGAAAATAAAATCAATAAAAATTTTGAGATTAAGATTGAGCAAGAAGAGATTGTTGCACATGCAAAAACGCTAATATCAAGGCAAATGATCCAATATGGTCAATCAGTTTTAGATGACGAAAAACTTGCTGAAATTACTGATAGTATCCTAAAAAAAGAAGAAGAAAGAAAGAAGATAATCGACCAAATTTATGATCAAAAATCATTGGTTGTTTATAAAGCGAATTTCAAACTTACTGATAAAGATATTTCTTATGATGATTTTATTAAATTAGCATCAGAGAAATAGTTTTTAATTTGATGATTAGTTAATATGCTGATTTGAAAATTAAAATTAAAAACTAATAACTAATAACTAACAATAATTTTATCATGGATTTCGGAAAAGATTTTAAAAAGTTTGCAACTAAAGACAGAGGAATTAGCAGTATAGCAGTAGATAATTTTACCTCGGCTTATGGCAATTATATTTCGCCAACTATTATTGAAGAACGCCAATTAAACATTGCTACAATGGATGTTTTTTCTCGCCTAATGATGGACAGAATCATCTTCTTGGGTGTGCCTATTAATGACTATGTAGCAAATATTATTCAAGCACAATTGTTGTATTTAGATTCACTAGATCAAGATAAAGATATCCTAATATATTTGAATACACCTGGAGGAAGTGTTTATGCTGGGCTCGGTATTTACGATACTATGCAATACATTAATTGTGATATTTCTACTATTTGTACAGGAATGGCAGCTTCAATGGGAGCAGTTATTTTGTGTGCTGGGGCAAAAGGGAAACGAACTGCATTAAAACATTCCAGAGTGATGATTCATCAGCCAATGGGAGGTGCAAGTGGGCAAGCATCAGATATTGAAATTACTGCAAAAGAGATTCAAAAATTGAAAAAAGAACTTTACGAAATCATTGCAAATCATTCTGGTCAAACTTACAAACAAGTTTGGAAAGATGGAGATAGAGATTATTGGATGACATCAGAGGAAGCATTAAAATACGGGATGATTGATGAAGTTTTAGTCAATAGTAAATAAGATGCCTGATAAAGAAATTATAAAATGTTCCTTTTGTGGGAAAGATAAGCAAGATACGAATGTGCTTATTGCTGGCATAAATGCCCACATTTGTGATTCTTGTATCGATCAAGCTATAGGTATTGTTGAGGCAGAGAAAGCAGGAAAAGATTCTTCAGAACTTTCCGAACATTTCAAATTATTAAAACCACAAGAAATAAAAAATCATTTAGACAAACATGTGATTGGGCAAGATTCTGCTAAGAAAGTTTTGGCAGTTGCCGTTTATAATCATTACAAAAGATTGATGCAGCCAAAAAAGAAAGAGGAGGAAGTTGAGATAGAAAAATCTAATATTATCATGGTTGGGGAAACAGGAACTGGAAAAACCCTTCTTGCAAGAACCATTGCCAAAATGCTGAATGTTCCTTTTTGTATAGCTGATGCTACGGTACTTACTGAGGCAGGCTATGTTGGGGAAGATGTAGAAAGTATCTTGTCTCGTCTTTTACAAGTGGCAGAATATGATGTGAAAGCAGCTGAAAGAGGAATTGTTTTTATAGATGAAATTGATAAAATAGCTCGCAAAAATGATAATGCTTCCATCACTAGAGATGTAAGTGGAGAAGGAGTGCAACAAGCCATGTTAAAATTATTAGAGGGCTCTGTTGTCAATGTACCACCACAAGGAGGCAGAAAACATCCTGAACAAAAAATGATTTCGGTTGATACGGCCAATATTTTATTTATTTGTGGAGGAGCTTTTGATGGAATTGATAGAAAAATTGGAAGCCGACTAAATACTCAAACAATTGGTTATAAAAAGAAAGCAGATGATTCTGTAGATAAGAAAAATTTACTACAATATGTTGCTCCACAAGATTTGAAAAGTTTTGGCCTTATACCTGAACTAATTGGTAGAATGCCAATTCTTACTTTTTTAAAGCCACTAGATAAAGAAGTTTTACGAGCAATCCTCACAGAACCAAAAAATGCTATCATTAAGCAATATAAGAAATTGTTTGAAATGGACGAAATCATTTTATCTTTTGAAGAAAAAGCCCTTGATTTGATTGTAGATAAAGCTATTGAATATAAATTGGGAGCAAGAGGTTTGCGCTCTATTTGTGAGGCCATAATGTTAGATGCGATGTTTGATATTCCTTCTGATGAAAACAAAAAAGATAATTTGAATATAACTCTTGTATACGCTCAAGACAAGTTAAAGAAAATATCAGTAAAAAAGTTGAAAGCTGCTTAAGGAACTACTATCAAATAGGTTTCCCCATTTATAGTAACTGAGAAATCGCAATTACATCCGCCCATCCCATAATCTATTTCCCTTTCAGTATATCCTTCAGGAGTAACCTTTACTTTTCCACTAACAATTACACATCTTTTATTATAAGTAATAGTAGGTAACAAACAGCCCAAATTTACCTCCAAGCTATCTGTAATATTCACAGTAAAATCTCTATTATTTAGCCCATTTCCTGATGCTGAGCCTACTACTGTATAAATATCATCAAAAGGATATTGTGTAGTATTTCTGCCATCTGTCCAGAATCTAGTTCTATTTGAAATCCAATCAATCCTTCCTATTTCGGTTGTTATATTTGCATCCACAACTATCTCAAAAACCATATCTCCATTAACATTTCTTCCTAAATTAGTAACTGTTCTACTGCCTTGTACCCAGTTTGTGCTATTTACATAATAATGGTCGAATGTAGTACTAATTTGAGATAGAGAATCTTGATAGGGGGCTGTATAAATAATAATTATTTTACCTCTTCTGAGCTTACCATATTTATCTAAACAATCAACTTCTCCAAAATCGATTATTAAAGTATCAGCATCTGATGAATCTGAGGCTATAGATTTATAATTTGCACAAGAGGATTTACTTAATCCATTATCATTAAACCCATCTTCCACTACCCGATTGATATCGTTAAATATATTTTCTGCAAACAAGTGATCTTGTGATGCTTGTGTGCTGGTTTGCTCAGGAGTATTTATGACATCCTCATCTTTGCAAGCATAAAGTAAAATGGTTAAAATGCTAAGTATTAAAATGGTCTTTTTCATTTTTAATTTTTTGTAAAATTACTAATTTCTTTCTAAAGTGATAAAATCATAATTGTACTTATGTTTCTCATCAGCTTTGTTTTCTGTTTTATGTGTCTCTTTCCAATCAGAACTGAGTTCAGGAAAGAAAATATCACCTTCAAAAGAATGATAAACTTTTGTAAGATAAATTTTATCTACTAAATTTTTTTCAAGAGCAATTTTGTAAATTTGACCTCCACCTATAATGAAAGGTTCAATATCTCCATTATTTTTGGCAATTTTCAAGGCAGCTTCAACTGAATCTACAATAATACACCCTTCTACATTATATTCTGATTGGCGTGTAATTACAATATTGATTCTATTAGGAAGTGGGCGATATTTATGCGGAATAGATTCAAAGTTTTTTCTTCCCATAATTACATAATGTCCCATAGTAGTTTCTTTGAAAAATCGTATATCTTTTGGTAAATGCCAAACTAGGTCATTATCTTTTCCAATAACTCCATTCTCAGCAACCGCTACTATTAATGAGACTTTCATTTTAATTCTTCTTTACTTTATAGAAAACAGATCTGTCTTCTAAATATTTCTTTACAAAGGTTACCAAATTATTATGTGATTAAAATTTTGATAC
>CAWVYN010000022.1:0-8087 GCA_963934425.1 uncultured Flavobacteriales bacterium
TATATTGATGGGCTTTTGCTTGGGACAAGAATATTCAATTTAAAATAGAATGAAAATTCTCACCTACAATGTAAATGGAATTCGAGCAGCACTAAGAAAAGATTTTTGTTCTTGGTTAAAAGCCGTTAACCCAGATATTGTTTGCTTACAAGAAATTAAAGCAAATATTGAGCAATTTGAGCCAAGCGTTTTTACCGATTTGGGCTATCATTGTTTTTGGAATTCTGCAGAAAAAAAAGGATATAGTGGTGTGGCAATTCTCACAAAAACAAAGCCTAAACATGTGGAATATGGTTGCGGCATAGAAAAAATTGATTTTGAAGGCAGAATTTTAAGAGCAGATTTTGATGAATTTTCAGTTATGAGCACCTATTTTCCATCAGGAAGTAGCGGTGAGATTCGCCAAGCATTTAAAATGAAATTTTTAACACAATTCCAAAACTACATCAATGTCCTAAAAAAAGATTTTCCAAATTTGATTATTTCAGGAGACTATAATATATGCCACAAAGCTATTGATATTCACAATCCACAAAGAAATAAAAATACTTCTGGGTTTTTACCAGAAGAAAGGGAATGGATGAGTGAATTTATGGCAAGTGGTTTTACAGATAGTTTTCGCCACTTAAATCCTGAACCACACAATTATAGCTGGTGGAGTTATAGGGCAAATGCAAGGCCGAAAAATTTGGGCTGGCGAATAGATTATAACATGATAAGTGAAAATTTGCTTTCCAATTTAAATCGTTCTGCAATACTGAGTCAGGCACATCATTCCGATCACTGCCCTGTTTTGGTGGAGTTGAAATTTTAGTATTTCCCCACCTTCCTGTTAATAAGTAAATAATTTACCATAAAAGCAAGGCGAGCGTATTTGTAGTTTTGAAAATCTAATAAGAAAATCAAAAAACCATGAAAAACTCAATAGCTCTTTTTTATTCTATTTTAGTTACTCTTTCTTCTTGCGTTACTCCAAAAATTCACAATGCATTACATACAGAATATAACAATGCAAAGCTGCAAATTGTAAAGAAGAACAAAGAAAACATTTCTTTAAGTGAAAAAGTAGAGGAGTTAGAAGGGAAAATTTCCACTATCAGAAAACAATTAGATAGCATGCGAAATGATTCTATTCAGAACGGGAAAGCACTTTCTAATTTGCAAAATTCTTATGATGAATTAAGTAGTACTTACGATTTGCTAGCAAGCAAAAACAGCAGAAATATGGCAGAAAAAGCCAAAGAAACCAAAGAACTTTTGAAGCAATTGGGAGAAATACAAAACAGCCTTTTAACAAAAGAAGACGATTTGAATAATCTATCCAATTCCTTAGCCGAAAAACAATTGGCACTTGAAAAAGCACAAGAAGAATTAGAAGAACGTTCTGCTAGAGTTGCCGAATTGGAGTACATAATTAACAAAAAAGATTCTATGGTTACCACCCTAAAACAAAGGATATCCAAAGCACTAATAGGCTTGGAAGGAGAGGGGTTAACGGTGGTGCAGAAAAATGGGAAAGTTTATATTTCACTGGAGGAAGATTTACTTTTTGCTTCTGGTAAATACCAAGTTGGAACTGCTGGAATTTCTGCTCTAAACAAACTTTCAGCCGCACTTGCTGATCAGAAAGATTTGGAAATTTTGGTGGAAGGACATACCGATAGCATTCCTATTAGTAAAGGAACTGTAAAAGACAATTGGGATTTATCGGTACTCAGAGCTACCGCAGTAGTAAAAGTGCTTATGAGCAACCCTAATTTAAGCCCTATTCAACTTACTGCAGCAGGCAGGGGAGAGCACATGCCATTTAAAGATAATGCTACCTCTGAGGGAAGGGCAGCTAACAGAAGAATTGAAATTATCTTAGCACCTAATTTAGATGATCTATTTGATTTGCTAGAAGAGTAAAGAAAAAACTTCCTCAATTTTTCCACACTGTGTTATGCTAATTTTGAAATCTTTGTTGCTAATTTTACTGTGCTTGGAAATGATGATTTTCTTATAACCCATTTTTTCAGCTTCTAAAATTCTTTCTTCCATTCGATTTACTGCACGTAATTCTCCAGACAAACCAATTTCAGCTGCAAAACAAATATCCATATTAAGTGGAATATTTTGATCAGATGAAAGCACTGAACAAATAACTGCTAAATCACTAGCGGTATCATCAATTTTTATACCTCCAGTAATGTTTAAAAAAACATCTTTAGCACCTAACCGAAACCCGCATTTTTTTTCCAAAACAGCTAAAAGCATATTAAGTCGCTTCCCATCATAGCCTGTAGCTGATCTTTGAGGAGTGCCATAAACTGCAGAACTCACCAAAGACTGAGTTTCAATTAGTAAAGGCCGAACACCCTCAATAGTAGCTGAAATTGCAACCCCACTAGTTGGCTCATCTCTTTCTGATATTAGAATTTCAGAAGGATTGCTTACTTGTCTTAATCCACCTTGCCCCATCTGATAAACACCTAATTCAGAAGCAGAGCCAAAACGATTTTTAATGGTTCTGAGAATTCTATATACATGATTTCTATCGCCTTCAAATTGTAAAACTGTATCCACCATGTGCTCCAATATTTTTGGCCCAGCCAAGGAGCCATCTTTGGTAATATGTCCAATCAAAAATATCGTAGATTCTGTTTCTTTAGCAAACTTTAAAAGTTCTCCAGTACATGTCCTGACTTGCGAGACACTTCCTGGAGTAGAATCAATCAAAGAAGTATGTAATGTTTGAATCGAATCGATAATTAAAATATCTGGCTGTAATTTTTCTATCTGCTGAAAAATATTTTGTGTAGAAGTTTCACACAGAATAAAGCAGTTCTCAGAAGTTTCACTGATGCGTTCTGCACGCATTTTTATTTGTTTTTCGCTTTCTTCTCCTGAGATATAAAGTACTTTTTTGTTTTGCATCTGCAAAGCAAGCTGCAAAAGCAAGGTAGATTTTCCAATTCCAGGATCTCCACCCAAAAGAATAAGTGAACCAGGGACAATACCTCCTCCTAGTACTCTATTTAATTCATTGTCTGTAGTAGTAAATCGTTTTTCATCTGTAAAGTTAATATCTGAAATCAATGAAGGAGTATTTAGTTTACTGTTTTTACTTCTCCACCCTTTAGTTGTTTCATCTCTATTTATAACCTCTTCTACATAGGTGTTCCATTCATTACAAGAAGGGCATTTCCCCAAATATTTTGCTGATTGCGTGCCACAGCTTTGACAAAAAAATGCAGAGTGAACTTTTTTAGCCATTTTGGATTTTATTAATAATATTACTGCTTGAAACCCCTTCAGTAAGAGGAATTGTAATTACTTTTCCTCCATTTTGCTGCACCAATTCATACCCTACAATTTCTTCTATTTTGTAGTCACCACCTTTTGCTAAAATATCTGGAACAATTTCAGAAATTAATTGGGAAGGAGTTTCTTCTGAAAAGAGAATAACAGCATCTACAAATTGCAGAGCAGCAAGCAGAAGG
This sequence comes from uncultured Flavobacteriales bacterium, assembly GCA_963934425.1. Taxonomy (GTDB): domain Bacteria; phylum Bacteroidota; class Bacteroidia; order Flavobacteriales; family BACL11; genus DUAL01. The sequence continues at coordinate 3,483 of CAWVYN010000022.1, forward strand.
GCTCTGGAATCTTCCTCAATAATTGGTCTGTTTTCTCCCTTCAAATTTTTAATGGAACTATCGGAGTTTAACCCAATAATAAGTCGATTTCCCAAATTGGAAATCTTAGCCAAAACCTCAACATGCCCTTTGTGCAAAATATCAAAACAACCATTAGTAAAAACAATTTTATCTCCTGCAGATTTCCATTTTTCCATTTGTCTTTCTAAATCTGGGGGGGTATAAATTTTATTTTGAATTGAATTAAGATGATTCATGCTTTTTCTTTTTGGTTAAAAATATAATAAATAAGGAAATAGATCCCATAATAATAGCTACTAAAGTTTGTGCTACATGCACTACTGTGGGGAATACTAAAGCAGGATTAATTTCCCCTTCTGGGGGGTTTAAATTGATAAAACCAACACCTAATACTGCCAAGCCAATCATTACAATTGCATGATAGGATCCAATACCTCCTGGGGTTGGGATTACCATTCCAATGCCTCCAAGGACTAAAAGAAAAAGCCCATCATCAACAGTAAGGGTGGAAGTTTCGCTCATGCTAAAAAAACAAATATAAGTCATCAGAAAATACATAATCCAAATGCTAAAAGTATGTATCCAAAAAATAGATTTTCTTTTCATCTTTTGGATGCTTTTAAAGCCCTCTTTCAGCCCATCAAAAAAGCCCAAAATCTTTTGATAAAAAACAGAATTTTTCATCCATTTTTTGAGTAGAAGAAATCCTGATATTCCAATAGCAACTATACTTAAGAGAATTAAAATTTTACTATTTCCAGCATTATTGTCAATTTGATGCGCTTGAAGCGTGCTAAAGAGTTTTAATAAATCATCCAGTTTCAAAAAAAAAGTAAGAATAATAAGGGCAAAAAGGAAAATAAAATCTATAACTCTTTCAATAAGGATAGTCCCAAAAAGCTTATCTCCAGGTATTTTTTCTACTTGATTTAAGGTGGTACATCTAGATATTTCACCAGCTCTTGGGATGAATAAATTGGTAAAATAGCCAACTGAAACAGAAGCAATACTGTTTATTTTGGAGGATTTATATCCTAAGGCATCAATCAGCACAATCCATCTTAGGCCTCTGCTTACATAAGCCCAAGCGCCAAAAATCATGGACAGAAAAACCCAACTCATTTCTACTTTTTGAATTTCTTCAAAAAGCTTTACAGGGTTTTGATGTTGAAAGAGGACATAAATAATGATAAATGCAAATGCAAAAGATACGCTATACTTTAAGATATTTAATAAAAGAGAATTTTTCCCCATGGTGTAAAACTAAAAAATAATATTATCAATAAGACGAACTCCACCTACAAAAGCTGCAATACAAACGGCCGTTTCACCTTTTTCTTTTAAATGGCTTATGCTTTTTAAGGTAGAATAGTTGGCAAATGCTATGTATTCTAATTCTAAGGATTCTTCCTTTTCAAAGCGAACAGAAATATTTTCTTTTAACTGTTGAATGCTTAGATTTTTGGCATTTTTTCTGCAATACAGCAATGATTTATATAAAATAGTAGCTTTTCCCAATTCTTCCTTGTTTAAAAGCTTATTTCTAGAGCTCATAGCCAATCCACTTTCTTCTCTAACTGTTGGAATACAAATAATTCTAATGGAGAGGTTTAACTTTTTAGTGAGAGATCTTACAATTAAAAGTTGTTGCAAATCCTTTTGCCCAAAAAAAGCTTTTTGTGGTTTGATGATTTCAAAAAACTTTTCAATAATTGTGGCAACACCATCAAAATGCCCTTTTCGAAATTTTCCTTCCAAAATCCTATCTAAACCATCAAAAGCATAATGTTTTATTTTTTCATCTTCACCATATAAATCAGAAACAGCAGGGGTATAGACTACATCACAATTTATTTTTTCAAGTTGCGTTAAATCATTAGAAAGTGTATTGGGATAGCTATTAAAATCTTCTTTCTTATCAAATTGTGTTGGGTTTACAAAAATGCTACAAATTACAATATCAGACTGGCTTTTTGCCTTTTTGACAAGCGCTAAATGCCCTTTGTGTAAAGCACCCATTGTAGGCACAAAACCAATCGATAACTTAGAATTCGATGAAAGATAAGAAGATAATTCGGTTTTTGTTTTGAATATTCGCATCTAGCTTAAAAAAATTAGAGCACAAAACTAAGGCAATTGCTTGATAAAAATCATATATTTTCGTAAATTTGCATACTAATATTAGTATTATGGGAAAGAAAAAAGTATTATTCGTATCACAGGAGATATATCCTTATTTACCAGAAACCGAGATGTCTTTAATTGGGAGACACCTTCCACAACAAATACAGGAAGACGGTAAAGATATCCGCATTTTTATGCCAAGATACGGCGTGGTAAACGAAAGAAGACATCAGTTACATGAAGTAATTCGTCTTTCAAGAATGAATTTGATTGTAGATGATTTTGATCATCAACTTATTATAAAAGTGGCCTCTATTCAACAAGCTAGAATGCAAGTTTATTTTATCGACAATGAAGATTATTTTCCAAAAAAGAAATATTTTCATGATGAACAAGGAAGTTTTTTTGAAAATAATGATGAGAGAATGATTTTCTTTTGCAAGGGTGTAATTGAAACAGTTCGAAAATTAGGATGGGCTCCAGATGTAATTCATTGCCATGGTTGGATTTCTTCTTTGGTACCACTTTATATTAAAAAACTATACAAAGAAGACCCCCTTTTTAGTAATTCTAAGGTAATCTTTTCTATTTATGATACCGATTTTAAAGGAGAATTAAATAGTGAAATTGGCGAAAAACTTCTTTTTGAAAGTAGCTTGAATGAAAAAGATATTGAGGGCCTAAAAACCCCAGATTTTGTTTCTCTTAATAAATTTGCTATCGATTATGCAGATGCCATTATCAAGGTAAGTAATAAAATCGATAAAAGAATTTTAAAACATATTGATGCTTCTGGGAAGCCAGTAATGATTCATCCTGGTGGAGAAGACGGAGCGTATGCTAGTGCTTATGCCGATTTTTATGAAGAGTTTTATGAAGAAGTGGAGGAAGGCGAGCTAGAATTAACAGACTAAAATGACAAAACACATAAGCACTTTTTGTTTTTGTGCGTTTCTTCTGACATTTTCGTGTACTGACCCAAACTTAATTGGGCTTGAAGTCCAACCTCCTTCAGACGGAATTACGGTTACGCTTTCTTCTGCAAAAAACAATTTAAAATTAAGTACTATTTCAGAGGATTCTTTGCGTTCGGATGAAACTTCTGCTTTACTTTTAGGCACAATTAAATCAGATTATATTTTTGGAGAAAGTCGGGCAGATTTTGCCACTCAATTCCAATTACCTTTTAATAATGTAGATGTAGGAAGTTCAGATACTTTAACGGTTGATTCCGTAGTTTTATCTTTATCGTATGCTGGGATATATGGAGAAAACAACCAATTATTTGACATAACAGTGAATGAATTAAGCGAGTCTATTTTTAAGGATAGCGTTTATTACTCCAACCAAGAGATAACTTTTGATGTAAATACTGTTTACTCCCAAACTACAATTGTAAATACGGAAGATAGCGTAATGGTTGGCGGAGAAATGAAAGCGCCACACTTACGATTAAAATTAGACAACTCCTTAGGAGAAATTATTCTAGATGCTTCTGGAGCTACTGACTTGCAAGATAACGCACAATTTGTAGCGTTTTTTAAAGGATTGTATTTAGAAGCTATTGAAACTACTTTCTCTGGGGGAGCAATAATTTATTTCAACCCATCAGCAGTAAATACAAAACTGACAATTTATTACCAAAGCACAAATGTAGATTCTTTGAACTTAGATTTTTCTCTTTCACTAGATGCTGCAAGAGTTAATCTTTTTAATGAAAAAGACATGTCGCAATTATTACAACAAGCTGACACTTCAATCAATACTTATGTACAATCTATGGCTGGCTACAAAACAGTTGTTGAGGTTGAGCATTTAGACACCTTAAAAATATTTTTCAAAAATAAAGCTATCAATAAAGTGAATTTAAATTTTGAATTAGATGGAGGCACAGATACTAGCGATTATGCGCCACACCATAGGATGTATTTGGTAAGGGTTGACAACGAAGGCAAAGATTATTTTTTAACTGACTATATTGTAGAGGGAGAAGAGCATTTTGGGGGAAAATTAGAAAATGGGAAGTATTCTTTCAATATTACGAGATATTTTCATCAGCTACTAAATAATGAGAATTATACCAACAAACTATATTTGGTGTCAGCTGGTGGGGCAGTAAATGCTAACCGAACGATTTTACCAAAAAATAAAGTGAGTTTTAATATCATTTATACCGATTTGTAATGTGCGGAATTGTAGGATATGTTGGAGAAAAACAGGCCTACCCTATAGTAGTCAAAGGGCTTCACCGCTTGGAATATAGAGGCTATGATAGTGCTGGTATTGCTATTGGCTTGCAAAAGGAAATCAACATCTATAAACAAGCCGGAAAAGTTTCCGATTTGGAAGATTTTGCAAAACAGGGAAACACAAAGGGGAATATAGGAATTGGGCATACAAGGTGGGCAACACATGGAGTCCCTAGCCAGATAAACGCACATCCGCACAAATCAGGAGATA
>CAWVYN010000023.1:0-7985 GCA_963934425.1 uncultured Flavobacteriales bacterium
CTTGCATGTGTTAGGCCTGCCGCTAGCGTTCATCCTGAGCCAGGATCAAACTCTCCGTTGTAAAAAAAGTTTGTAAAAATTTGATTGACTTATAGAATGTGCTTAATTTGATTTTCTATCTTCATTAATTCAAAGAACAAAAAAGGGTAGCAAATTTAACTTAAAATGCTAAACCCTCAAAGCTTTTTACCTTAAAATACTAATTTGGTTTTTCAAAAGCGGCTGCAAATATAAATGCTTATTAATACCGAACAAAACTTTTCTCTTCTTTTTTAATAATATTTTTATGCCTTATTATTTTTATGTAAGTGCCTCATATTTTGGATGTTGGCACAACCTGAAAAGTGATTTATGATGTAGAAAAAGTAATAGAAATAAAGATTGTATTGGAATAGCTTGTAAAAAATAGCATTTTAGGGAATTATTTTGGTGATTTTTTATAATGAAAAACAGAAGAAAAAGATAATTGTGAAATAACCAATTATGCAATAAAAATAGAGCTACACTTCTTTCCTGATTTTGCAAAAAACAGCTCTACTGCTTCTCTCCCCTCAATCCCTAAAGAGATAGAAAAATCATTAACATATAAATTAATATGAGCATCAATAACTTCTTTTTCCATTTCTTGAGCATGGTATTTAACATAGTCAGCCGAACTATTAGGGTTTGCAAAAGCATATTCCACTGATTCTCTTAGCATTCTTTCCATCTTTTCTTGTATCTCAAATGATAAAGATCTTTTTATAACAATTCCACCAAGCGGAATAGGAAGTCCTGTTTCTTCTTCCCACAATTCTCCTAAATCTTTTACTTTCTCCAAACCCTTTTCTTTGTAGGTAAATCTATTCTCATGAATAATGATTCCTGCATCAACATTTCCATTTATTATATCATCCTCAATATCTGAAAAAAGTATCTCAATTTTATTTTTATAATGCGGATATGACATATTTAAGAGCATATTTGCAGTTGTGTATTTTCCAGGAATTGCAATTTTACTTTCTCGAGTAAGAATAGCTTCAGATTTCTTGATTAGTAACGGGCCACAATTTCTGCCAAGAGCTGAGCCACTGTCTAATAAAACATAATCAGAAACACAATTAGTAAAAGCATTGTAAGATAACTTTGTAATATCTAATTTTCCTTCCAGAGCCCATTTATTAAGCTGTTCAACATCAGCAAGAACAACATCAAATTCTAATCCTTCTGTATCAATTTTATGATGCACAAGAGCATCAAAAAAGAAAGTATCATTCGGACAAGGAGAAAAACCTAAAGTCAGTTTCATAGTTCAGTAATTATTTGTGCTACTGTGGTGTTCAAATTCTTAATTGCTAATGAAGAATCCCAATTTTCTTTATTTCGTTTCTCCACTTTGTTAGAAATAGCTCTTATTTGCATGCATGAAACATCAAGCTCCTCACATACCTTAAAAAATGAAGCTCCTTCCATTGTCTCAATATCAGAATTAATTCTATTTACAATTTCATTAATAGAATCTTCTTTTCCATGAATTGTATTTATAGTAATCCCCTTTACTTTTCTTAGATTAGTTTTACTTTTGATAGAGTAAGATGTTTTAATCATAAAATCAGTGAATTTTGAGAATTTATCTCCATCCTCAAAACCAATCTCTGAAAAAGTATCTTCTACTACCTCTACAACATCTCCTATTTTAACATCATCGGAAAAAGATCCAGCAATACCCATATTAATTACTAAATCATAATCAGATTTAATCAGTTCCTTAGTTAGATTAATTGCTGTATTTACCATTCCAACACCAGTTATCAAAACAGGGAAATTCCTAACATTTACAGAAACAACTTCAAGTTCTGTAGCGGCCACAATCAATACTTTCATATGGCAAATATATGGTATATTTGCAGCCTATTTATAAAAATATGAATGATAATTATAATAAAGAATTAGCTAGTAATATTAAATCTGTACTTTCAGAAATAGGAGAAAACCCAGAAAGAGAAGGTCTTTTAAAAACTCCTGAAAGGGTTGCAAAATCAATGAAATTTTTAACTGATGGCTATAAACAAGATCCTGCTAAAATTATACAATCAGCTATGTTTTCTGAAGAATACAGTCAAATGGTACTTGTAAAGGATATTGAATTATACTCCTTATGCGAACACCATATGTTACCTTTCTTCGGAAAAGCACATGTAGCATATATCCCAAATGGACACATTGTTGGGCTTAGTAAAATACCAAGAATTGTTGATGTATTTGCAAGAAGATTACAAGTCCAAGAAAGATTAACTGATGAAATAAAAGATTGTATTCAGGAAACACTAAACCCAAAGGGAGTAGCCGTAGTAATTGAGGCACAACACCTTTGTATGCAAATGAGAGGAGTTCAGAAACAGCATTCATCTACAACAACATCTGCTTTTTCTGGCATCTTGATGTCAGATGAAAAAACAAGAGCAGAATTTATGAATTTAATAAAATAGACACACATGAAAGCATATATATTTCCTGGACAAGGAACCCAATTTCCAGGAATGGGGAAGGACTTATATAAAGTATCGGATGAAGCTAAAGAGATGTTTGAAGAAGCAAATGAGATGCTAAGTTTCTCAATTACTGACATTATGTTTGGTGAAGATGTAGAAGCACTAAAACAAACAAAAGTAACGCAACCTGCTATCTTTTTACATTCCGTAATTTTAGCTAAAGTATTAGGAGATGATTTTAATCCAGAAATGGTTGCAGGACATTCATTAGGTGAGTTTTCAGCTCTTGTTTCAGCAGATTATTTATCATTTGAAGATGGATTAACATTAGTTTCAAAAAGAGCATTGGCTATGCAAAAAGCTTGTGAAAAAAACCCATCTACAATGGCAGCTGTATTAGGGTTAGAAAATGAAGTCGTAGAAAATATCTGTTCAGAAATTGATGAAGTTGTTGTGCCTGCAAATTATAATTGCCCTGGTCAATTAGTTATTTCTGGTAGTAATAAAGGAATTGATATTGCTTGCGAAAAATTAACTGAAGCAGGTGCTAGAAGAGCACTTAAACTTCCTGTTGGTGGAGCATTTCATTCACCACTTATGGAGCCTGCAAGAACTGAGCTTGAATCAGCAATTGATAGTACTAATTTTAATAAAGGAATCTGTCCTATTTATCAAAATGTAACTGCATCTGCAAGCACAAATCCTGATGAAATAAAAGAAAATCTTAAAAAACAACTTATAGCTTCAGTAATGTGGTCTCAAACTATGCAGCAGATGATTGCTGATGGTTTATCATCAGTAACCGAAGTTGGTCCTGGAAAAGTTTTACAAGGATTATTTAAAAAAATTGATAGAAAACTAGAATCTTCTAGTGCAACACTATAAAGTACTATTTAATAGCTTTCCACTATTATTCAAATCATGCCAGGCTTTTTTAGTCTGGCATTTTTTATATAACTCAGCGTGATTCATATTATGACAATCACTTCCTACAAAACTAACCATTTCAGCATTAATTAATGCTATTGTCTTTTTTTCAACCTGTGGCGAATAATACCCTATAATTGAAAGCCAATTAATTTGTAATAGAACACCTCTATTTGCAATCTCTTTATAATCTTTCATATTATAATAAGCATATCTTTCAGGATGAGCAAGCACTACTTTATATCCTTCTAATTGTAATTTAAAAATGATATCATACAAATTCTTAGGCGCTTCCATAAACGAAAGTTCAACTAATAAACAATTATCACCAAAAGTTAGAAATTGCTCCTTCCCGATTTTTTGTTCAAAATCATAATCAATATAGTATTCTGCTGCTGCATCTATTTCTATATTGATATTTTGTATTTTTAATTCGGCGCGCACATCAGTAAGTCCATTACAAATAGTTTCTGAGTTATTCTGAAAAAAATCACTCATCACATGAGGGGTGGTAATAACCTTTTTAAAGCCCAATTTTTGCATCTCTTTTATCAGGCTTATAGTAGTTTCCATATCAGGAGATCCATCATCTATACCTGGAATAAAGTGAGAATGAATATCAGTTTTCAGTATTGAAAAATCAAGAGGATTACCTTCTTCTTTCTTTTTTTTAAAAAACCATTCTAACATAAATTAACTGTATTGTTGCTTGTAATAATTTTGATAATCTCCAGAAGTAATATTATCCATCCATTTTTCATTTTTAAGATACCAAGCAATTGTTTTTGCCAATCCTTCTTCAAACTGTAAAGATGGCTCCCATCCTAATTCATTTTTTAACTTATTGGCATCAATTGCATACCTTTTATCATGTCCTGGTCTGTCTTTTACATAAGTAATCAATTCCTGAGCAGTTCCTGGTTCATTTTCTAATGCAATATCCATTTGCTTACATAATATGTTTATCAGATCTATATTTGTCCATTCATTAAAGCCGCCTACATTATATGTTTCGCCATTTTTTCCTTCATGATAAATTCGGTCAATAGCACGAGCATGATCTACTACATAAAGCCAATCCCTTGTGAATTTACCATCACCATAAACTGGTAATGGTTTTCTATTCCTTATATTATTAATAAACAAGGGTAATAACTTTTCAGGAAACTGATTTGGCCCATAATTGTTAGAACAATTAGAAATAACATAAGGCATTCCGTATGTATTTCCATAAGCCCTTACAAAATGATCAGAACTTGCTTTTGATGACGAATATGGTGATTGAGGATCATATGAAGTTGTTTCTAAAAATAATCCTGTATCTCCTAAGCTTCCATACACTTCATCAGTTGATACATGATAGAAAAGTTTTCCTTCTTCACTTCCTTTCCATAAGTTTTTTGCTGCATTTAGTAAATTTACTGTTCCCACAACATTTGTCATAATAAACTCCATTGGATTGGTGATTGATCTATCCACATGGCTTTCAGCTGCAAGATGAATTACACCATCAAATTTGTGTTTTTCAAACAATTCTGCAATAAAAATCTTATCTACTATATCGCCTTTCTCAAAGGTGTAGTTTGGTAAATTTTCAAGATCCCTCAAATTTTCAAGATTCCCTGCATAAGTTAATTTATCCAGGTTTACAATTTTGTAATTAGGATATTTGTTTACAAATAGTCGCACTACATGCGAGCCGATAAATCCTGCTCCTCCTGTTATTAATATTGTTTTACTCATTTTTTTTTTAAAAAAATATCAAAATTAAATACGGATACTTTCTGATTCTTGGGTTTTATAAGCTTCTTCAATAAAAGAAATAACTTGCAAACATTCCTCAGGAGTTGCATCCTTTGTAGAGTCTCCTTTTAAAGTTTCAATTACATTCTTAATTACAAAATGATGGTTGTTAGCACTACCTTTATAATTGCCATAATCATTCGCATTATTGCTTTTAGTGAGCTCAGGTATTTTATAATTATCTATATGACAATACTCCACTTTTTCCATGTATTGCCCTCCTATTTTTACACTTCCTTTTTCGCCTATTATTGTAATGCTAGATTCCATGTTCTTTTCAAAAACAGCAGTAGAAAATTGCATGCTACCAATTGCATTTTTCTCTAATGTAAAATTTAAAATGCCAGAATCTTCAAATTTGGTTATTTCCTGATGATTGAAATCGGAAAGTTTTACGCTTGCTAGCTTTACATTACTAAAAAGATGAAAAAGAACATCTACAAAATGGGAAAACTGAGTGAATAGAGTTCCTCCATCTAAATCCTTACTTCCTCTCCAATTAGCTGAATTATAATAGCGATCATCTCTATTCCAAAAACAATTCAAATTCACCATATAAATTTCGCCAAGTGCATTATCCTCTATTAAGGATTTTAACCATTTTGCTGGAGGCGAATATCTGTTTTGCATTACACAAAAAAGCTGATATCCTGTTTCTTTTTCCTTTTGAATCAAACTGCTTGCATCATCAGCTGAAAGAGCTATTGGCTTTTCTACTAATACATTACAATGGTTTAATGCTTGTAGGGATTGAGTGGCATGCAATCCATTTGGCGTGCAAATATTTATTACATCAGCATTAATATTTGAAGATAAAAGTTCGTCCAAACTCCCAAAAAAAGAAACACCAAAATCTTCAAATTCATTTTTGTTTTTGATATCGCAAACAGCCAAAAGCAGAGCATTAGGGTTAGCTTTTATTTCTGCAATATGGCGCTTTCCAATATGTCCACAGCCAACTACTGCAAATCCTATTTTTTTGTGCTCATTCATATTTTTTGGCAATTCCCATTTTCTAATTTATATTGATCCTTTGTGGCTTTACAAGTCGCAATATCATTTTCAAATTCTAACTTTTCTCCAAACTCTGAAATCCAGCCATCTTGCTTTGCAGGAACACCTTTCATTAGTGCATAATCGGCAACATTTTTTGTAATTACTGCGCCAGCTGCTACAAAGGCAAATTTACCAATAGATGTGCCACAAACAATAGTTGCATTTGCACCAATTGTAACTCCTTTTCTTATTATTGTTTCTTGAAATTCATCTTTTCTAACAATAGCGCTTCTTGGATTCTTTACATTTGTAAATACCATTGATGGTCCTAAAAAAACATCATCTTCACATTGTACTCCACTATAAAGGGAAACATTATTTTGTACTTTTACATTATTGCCTAAAACCACATCATTAGCGATAAATACATTTTGCCCAACATTACAATTCTCCCCTATTTTAGCGCCCTCCATTAAATGAGAAAAATGCCAGATTTTTGAGCCATCTCCAATGATGCAACCCTTATCAATTATGGCTGTTTCATGAGAAAAATATGTAGTAGAATTACTCATTAATAAAATCTAAAATTGTATTTGAAATATAATCCATTTGATGGGTAGTAAGTTCAGTATGCATAGGCAAAGAAAGTACGGCTTTACAAAGCATATTTGTTACTAAAAAATATTCCTCTTTAAACCTGTCATCAGAATATGGAACTTGCTGATGTAAGGGTGTAGGATAATACACCCCAAAAGGAATACCCAAGTTTTGCAGATGAGCACTCAACTTATCCCTATTTATATTTTTTATAATTAAAGTGTACTGATGAAAAACATGAGTAGAAAAATCTGCTCTTTTTGGAGTAATAATTTGGTCACAATCAGAAAAACATTTGTCGTAATAATTAGCTGCATCAATTCTTGAAGTATTATAAGAATCCAAATGTTTTAGCTTTACCTTTAAGATAGCTGCCTGTACACTATCGAGCCGAGAGTTTACACCAATATATTTATACTGATATCTGTCTTCCATACCATGATTCACCATCTTTCTCATTTTTTCAGCCAAAATATCATCATTTGTAAAAATAGCGCCACCATCACCATAACACCCCAAATTTTTAGAAGGGAAGAAGGAAGTAGTCCCTATATTTCCTATTGTGCCTGCCTTTTTCCTTTCTCCTTTTTTAAAAATAAAATCAGCACCTATAGCTTGTGCAGTATCTTCAATTACAAAAAGATTATTTTCCTTTGCAATTTTATTTATTTCTTCCATATTAGCACATTGCCCGAATAAATGTACAGGAATAATAGCACGAGTTTGTGGCGTGAGTGCTGCCTTTATTTTCTCAACATCAATGGTAAAATTATCTTTATTCACATCAACAAAAACTGCTTTTAGTCCTAATAACTTTACTACCTCAGCAGTGGCTACAAATGTAAAATCTGGGCAAATAATCTCATCTTCTTTTTTTAGTTCTAATGCCATGAGTGCAACTTGCAAAGCATCCGTTCCGTTTGCACAAGGAATGAGATGTTTTACGCCCAAATAATTTTCTAATTCTTTCTGAAAACTTTGCACTTCTGGTCCATTAATATAGCGGGTAGAACGCACCACTTCCAAAACTGCTTGATCTACTTCTTTTTGTATTTTTTTGTACTGACCATCAAGGTCAACCATTTGTAATTTCATAATCTGAAAATAGTAAACGGCAAATATAGACAATTATTACTGCCTATAAGCGTTTGTCAAATACGAAAAAGCGTACTTTTACGCCAAATTAATTTT
>CAWVYN010000024.1:0-7933 GCA_963934425.1 uncultured Flavobacteriales bacterium
TATAGCTTTTTTTAGTGTTGGCGACATGGTACCTGAGGTTACCATTCCAATCTCCTTACCCTCATTATCTACAACCGCATAATCTTTCCTAGCAATTCCTCTGTCAATAATTTCTAAGCCAACTAGTTTTCTGCTTACTCCCTCCTCTTTCTCTTTTTTCAAATTCTCGGAATTGATGAAATTTTTAGTGAATTTGGTAATCCAACCCAGCCCTGCCTCAATAGGAGAAGTGCTTTCATCAATATCATTTCCGTAAAGGCAGAACCCTTTCTCCAAACGCAATGTGTCTCTTGCTGCCAATCCAATTGGTTTTAATTGGATATTTGTAGAGAAAAGAGAATCCCAAAGTTTTTTAGTATCTTCATTTTTTACATACAATTCAAAACCAATTTCTCCTGTATATCCTGTTCGGGATAAAATTACATTTTCAACATCTGCAATAGTTCCAATTTTAAAATTGTAATATTTTATTGCTGCAAGATCTTCATTAGTAAGCTGTTGTAAAAGTTCTATGGATTTTGGCCCTTGTACTGCTAATAAAGAGTAATTATTCGATTGATTATCAATTCTACAATTATAAGAATTATAAGTATTTATCCAAGCTGAATCTTTACTTAGATTAGAAGCGTTTACAACTAACAAATAATGATTTTCTTCAATCATATAAAGTAGCAAATCATCAACAATTCCGCCAGATTCATTTGGCAAACAAGTATATTGAACTTTTCCTGGATTTAGTTTTGAAACATCATTGGAAGTAATGTATTGTAGAAATTCTTCAGCTTTTTTTCCTGAAACAAAAATCTCTCCCATATGTGAAACATCAAAAATCCCAACGCTTTCTCGAACTGCTAAATGCTCGGCCGTTACACCTTTATATTGAACGGGCATATAATAGCCAGCAAAATCTACCATTTTACCATCTAATTTCTCATGTGTTTCCGATAATACTAATCTCTTCATTTCGATTGTTTAACAAAGGCAAATGTAAGAAATCATCTCTCTACAAAAAGCGGTTTAGTTTAATTCTTAAAAAATACTTTCTTATCTTTACAAAAAATAGAAAAGAACCTTGAAAAAATTAGCAAGAAGATTATCACTAACTTCAGTAATTGCAATAAGTATAGGAGGAATGCTAGGAAGCGGCATTTTTGTTTTACCTGGATTAGCTGCAGCAAAAACCGGATCATCAGTTTGGTTAGCTTATTTGTTAGCAGCCATTTGTATATTGCCAGCTGCTCTTTCTAAATCTGAATTAGCAAGTGCTATGCCAACTTCTGGGGGCACCTATGTGTATATTGAAAGAGTTTTTGGTCCAATTTTGGGTACAATATCAGGGATTGGCCTATGGCTCTCTTTACTACTAAAAAGCTCTTTCGCATTAGTTGGTTTTGGCGCTTATATGTTAGTCCTTATTAATATTCCTGACAATTACACAAAATTAATTGCTATTGTTTTTTTATTTCTCATTATGCTAATCAATATTTTAGGTGTTAAAAAAGTAGGGAAGGTTCAAATAGCAATAGTAAGTTTGAGTTTAGTTGGACTAATTATTTTATTGTTTTCTGCTTTGCCAGAAGTTAGTAAGGAATTATTAGTTCCTTTTACTACTAATGGTACGCATGGATTGTTTTCAACAGTAGCTTTTGTATATATTTCATATGCTGGAGTTACTAAAATTTCTGCCATAGCAGGAGAAGTAAAAAATCCATCAAGAAATATCCCTCTAGGAATGCTATTTTCTTTAGCAATTGTTACGCTAATGTATGTCTCCATTACTTATGTGTTGGTCGGTAATATTCCCGTTCAAGACTTAGCAACTGACATTAAGCCTATTTATTCATTAGCAGATAATATAGGGGGACCTACTTTTGGATATATCATTGCAGCTATAGGGATAATCACTTTGATCTCAATGGCAAACTCAGGAGTTTTAGCAACCTCACGATTTCCTTTTGCTATGGCTTTAGACAAGCTTTTGCCAAAGCAACTAGCCAAAGTTCATAAAAAGCATCTTACTCCTGTAAATACTATTATTTTAACTTGTGTTATTATGATAATTGTCATTTTATTTTTAGATGTAGAAAAGATTGTCAAATTAGCAAGTGCTTTTAAAGTAATGATGTTTATCTCAGTTAACATTTGCGTAATTATCTTAAGAGAAACGGCTGTTCAATGGTATGAACCCAAGTACCTTTCTCCTTTGTATCCTTTTGTACAATTATTTGGAATTTTTAGTGGTTTTTTCTTACTATTTTATTTGGGCTGGATGCCAATTATTGCTATATTACTTATATCTGTTTTAGGTGTAATTATTTATTTGTTCTTTGGTAAAAATGCTTCAAGAACAGGTGTGCTTAAAAAATATGGGCACAGGCCTGCTTTACTGCTATTTTTTAGTAAAAAATCCAGCTACAATCACTTGAAAGAGTTGTCTAAAAAAGAAGAAGATGAAGCGATACAAATTAATATCTCTAAAGAAACAGGAGTCATTGTTCCTCTTCTAGGGAATGAGAAATCCCCTGAGATGCTCATTGAAATGGGAGCAGCAATCAATACAAAGAAAACTATCCAAGCAATAAATATCACAGAAGTTCCTGATCAAACCCTACTGGAAGCGATATCGGATGACAATCCTAAATTAAAAGCAATAAAGCGACAAACTGAAGTTTTAGCTACTACTGATAATATTTCCATTGAGTTTGAGTCAATTGTTACATATAATATTGGAGAAACCATTCAATCATTAAGCCAGAAAACTCATAATGATTGGCTTGTTTTTGGATGGAACGGAAGGGCTTATAATGGCATTCTATTTAGCAATCCTTTAGGCTGGATAGTATCAAATATTAATTCAAATTTTGCTTTATTTAAGGATAATGGTGTAAGATATATTACAAAAGTGTTGCTTGCCATTAGACCAGATAGTATTGATATCAAGAAATTAATAAAAACGACCGATCAGCTCTGTCAGTTTTACAATGCTTCATTTACGCTTTTGCATGTGGTAAATAAAGAATTAACAGATTTCCAGATTCAACAGATAAGAAAAAAGACAAATGAGCTGTTAAAAGATGTAAGGGCTGAAGTAGAAGTAATGATTGTGCAATCTGATAAATCTATTGAAAGCGTTTCTGATATTTCAGCCAAATATGATCTACTGATATTGGGCACTCCCAGAAAGGAAACGATTCTTTCTATTTTATTTGGGACAGGGAAAGATAAATTTGCCATAAAATCAAATTGTTCTGTATTACGATTAACTGTAAAATCTTAAGCATTTAAAATTAGATTTCATGGTAAATACCCAAAAAATTTATTGAGAATCTTATAAAATACCACAAACAATAAGGATTTTAATTAATCTGTAAAAAGTTTCTTCTCTATTGTTCCGTCATCAAAGATATAAAGGAGTGGAATATTAGGTTTTGGAGAGATACTTCTGCCAAAAATATCTATCACTTTTAGTAATCTTTTATTAGGAAATTTATTCTCAATCCCAGAAACACTACAATTTGTACTAAAAGACGTCCATGTATCTTTAGCCCAATTATAATCAGCCCAAACCACATCATCTACATCAATGCAGTTAAGTGATGGATTATTTATAGACATAAAATACCAAAGCCCTTGATTGTTTCCGTTTCTCAGATCTAATGATGTCAATTGATTATTGCCACAAGAAACTTCAAATAGTTGTGTATTATTGGATAAATCTAAGAATGTAATTTGATTAGAATAACAAAACAATTCCCTAAGAGCAGAAAAATCTTCAATACCTGTTAAATCAGCAATTGAGCTAGATGAAATATTCAAATAAGTAATGGTATCAATTCCAGCAGTTTCTACATAATCATCAAATACCCAATCCAGACCAAGGTTCATTAATTCTTGTTCAAAATTATCATCAGGAACATATGTTTGTTGTGCAATACTAATAAAAGGCAAACAAAGTAAAAGTATAAATAACTGTTTTTTCATAATTCTAATTTTTAATTCCACAAATATAATTATTTTACAAAAAACCCATAAAGAGTAGAGCCGCTGCCACTCATGCTGGCGTAAATTGCACCATCTTTGTATAGTTGCTGTTTTATGCTTTGGAGTTTTGAGTGTTTCTCAAAAATGCTTTCTTCAAAATCATTTTTAATTTTTTTTTTCCAATTCTCCATTGGTTGGTTAATTAAATCTAATAAATTAGTTTTTGGAATCTGAGGTATAATCCCTCTATATGCCGCAGCTGTAGAAATATGTATTTTAGGGTTTATAAGTCGTATCTCAAATCTACTTAAATTCAAATCAATGCTTGTCATTTTCTCGCCAATACCTTCCATATATTTTGGTGTATTATCAATAAAAAAAGGGCAATCGGCACCTAATTCTAAGGCATATTCCTCCAATTCTTTACTGCTAATTTCCAATTCAAATAATTCGTTGAGTCCTTTTAAAGTAAAAGAAGCATCAGCCGATCCGCCTCCCAGTCCAGCGCCAATCGGTATTTGCTTGTGTAAATGAATATGCACATTAGGAAAAGAAAAATCTTTCCTTAGTAAATAAAATGCTTTTTCGCACAGATTCTCTCCTTTTGGAATTTCAATACCACTGCTTTCAAATGAAAAATCTTCTTGCTTTGTTATTTCCAAAATATCGACACAAGAAGAAACCGGATAAAAAAAAGAAGAAATATTATGATAACCATCTTCTCTTTTACTTAGAATATTCAGGCCAATATTGATTTTTGCAGAAGGAAAAAGTATCATTTAAAATTAGTTTTCAACAACAAAGGTAATCACATCCTTTTTTTAGGCACAAGAAATATCATTTTATTTAACTTTGTTCCCCTTATTATTTTTTAACTATGGAATATTTAGAGTTTGAAAAACCTTTAGAGGAGCTTGTTTTGCAAATAAAAAAGGTACAAGAATTAAGCAATGGAAATAAAGTAGATGTAAGTGCTACCATAAAGGACTTAGAGAAAAAATTAGAAAAATGTCGAAAGGATATTTACACTAATCTTACTCCCTGGCAAAGAGTTCAACTCTCTCGTCACCCTAACAGGCCTTATACTTTAGATTACTTTGATGCTCTCACAAAAGGAGATTTTGTGGAACTTCATGGAGATAGAGGAGTAAAAGATGATAAAGCAATGGTAGGCGCTTGGGGTAGTATTGAAGGAAGTTCAGTTATGCTAATAGGCCAACAAAAAGGACGAAACACAAAACAAAGACAAAAAAGAAACTTTGGTATGTCCAACCCAGAAGGCTACAGAAAAGCACTCCGATTAATGAGAATGGCTGAAAAATTTGAGAAACCAATTGTTTGCCTTATTGATACTCCTGGTGCATTCCCAGGTTTGGAAGCGGAAGAGAGAGGGCAAGGAGAAGCTATTGCTAGAAACATTATTGAAATGCTGCAATTAAAAGTGCCTATTATTTGTGTTATTATTGGTGAAGGTGCTTCTGGTGGTGCGTTAGGTATTGGAGTTGGCGATAAAGTACTTATGCTCGAAAATACTTGGTATTCGGTAATATCTCCAGAAAATTGTTCCACCATTTTATGGAGAAGTTGGGATTTTAAAGAGCAAGCAGCGGATGCCTTAAAGCTTACTGCAAATGATATGCTAAAAAACAAATTGGTAGATGGAATTATAAAAGAGCCCGTTGGTGGAGCACATACTTTTCCTGAAAAAATGTTTAGATCTTTAAAAAAGGAACTTCTAAGTCAGTTAGAAGAATTAAAAAAATTGGGTACAACAAAATTAGTAAATAATAGGATGGATAAATTCTCAGCAATGGGCATTGTAAAAGAATAAGAAATGGCAAAGCAAACTACAAGAAAACTAAAAAGTGTAAATGGAAAAATAGACGGCAAACTCCCTCCTCAAGCTATTGAATTGGAAGAAGCAGTTTTGGGCGCTCTAATGCTGGACAATGAAGCATTATCAGATACCATTGATATTTTAAAGCCCGAATATTTTTATAAAATGGAGCATCAAAAGATATTTGATGCCATCATTGTTTTATTTAATGAAAGTAAGCCAGTTGATATTCTTACTATAATTGAGCAGCTCAAAAAATCAGGAGAACTAGAAAGTATTGGAGGGGCTTTTTATATCACACAGCTTACTAATAATGTGGCTTCTTCAGCTAATACAGAATACCATGCTAGGATTATTGTAGAGAAATTTATCCAAAGATCACTTATTCGAATTTCTTCTACTATTATAAAAGATTCTTTTGATGAAACTATTGATGTTTTTGATTTATTAAGCAATGCAGAACAGGAACTCTTTAGTGTAACAGAAGGAAGTTTGAGAAAAAGTTATAGTAAAATGTCTGAGCTTATTTCTTCTGCCATTAACAATATTGAAGAGTTGAAAAATAAAGAAGACGGCCTAAGTGGGGTTCCTTCTGGTTTTTCTCGACTAGACAGAGTGACTTCTGGTTGGCAAAAATCGGATCTGATAATTGTTGCGGCTAGACCAGGTATGGGAAAAACCGCATTAGCACTTACCATGTGTCGGAACATTGCAATAAACCATAAAACTCCTATCGGTATTTTTTCTTTGGAAATGTCTACAGACCAATTGGTAAATAGATTGATTTCAAGTGAATCCGAAATTCCATCCAACAAACTTAGAAAAGGAAATCTGGAGGAATATGAATTTGTGCAACTACACGAAAAGATTAAAGATTTGGCAGAAGCACCAATCTATATTGATGATACTCCTGGGCTTTCTGTTTTTGAACTTAGAGCGAAAGCTCGAAGATTGGTAAAGAATCATGATGTAAAAATTATCATTGTTGATTATTTACAATTGATGACTGCTGGTGGAAATAAAATCGGAAACAGAGAGCAAGAAATCAGTACTATATCCCGCTCCTTAAAAGGAATTGCTAAAGAATTAAAAATTCCTGTAATTGCATTATCCCAAGTAAACAGAGGGGTGGAATCTAGAACCTCAACAAGTAAAAGGCCGATACTTGCTGATTTGAGAGAGTCAGGAGCAATTGAGCAAGATGCCGATATTGTCACTTTCATCTATCGTCCAGAATATTACAAAATTTATGAATGGGAAAACTCGGATGACTCAAGAGGTCAAGCAGAAATTATTATTGCAAAACACCGAAATGGCTCTTTGGAAAATATTCGTCTCAAATTTATAAATACATTGGCTAAATTCTCTGATTTGGATTATTTTGATGGCGTAAATGGAGAAGAAAATCTTGGGGATGAACCATCATTCATTTCGCATTCATCAAGTATGAATGATGAGAAATAAAAGAAACTTCTTACTAATAATTCTCCTTTTCTTTTGCTCAAAATTGTGGGCATCGTACATCCTTATTCCAATGGATCAAGGACAAAAAAACCATCTAAAAGCATACGGGATTGCATACTATACTTTGCAAAATGAGACTAAAGTAGATTGGCTGCTAAATTACAGAGGAGGAAGTTTTTTAATAAAATATTATACTGAAATTGAGAACGAATGTAGCATAAGAGGAGTTAGCTATGAAATTATTGCGGATGTACAATCTACACAAATTTTGACTTCCATTGCTAGTCCGGAAGTAAATCAAGATATTGTGCGATTGGAAAAAGCACCAAAAGTGGCTATTTATTCTCCAAAACACAAACAACCTTGGGATGATGCTGTTACGCTTGCGCTAAAATATGCTGAGATTCCATATGAGGTAGTTTATGATGAAGAAGTGCTTTCGGGCTTGTTACCACTTTTTGATTGGCTTCATCTTCATCATGAGGATTTCACTGGGCAATATGGAAAATTCTATGTTTCTTTCAAAAATGCAACTTGGTATAAAGAACAAAAGAAGTTGTATGAACAATCGGCAAAAGATGCAGGATTTTCAAAAGTTTCTCAGCATAAATTGGCGGTGGCTAAAAAAATAAAAGAGTTTACTGCAGGTGG
>CAWVYN010000025.1:0-7907 GCA_963934425.1 uncultured Flavobacteriales bacterium
ACATACTTACCAAAAAGTAATGAAATATCCAATGCAATATGTTTTTCAGTTTTCTTGTATCTTCCAGTTCCTAAATTTCCAGGATCCTTTCCACCATGCCCTGGATCAATTACTATTTTTTTTATACCGTTATTTGCATTTTGAGATTTACATGCAAAAACAACAGTCGTAATTAAAAGAAAAAGTGCAATTATACGTTTAAGATTTAGCAAGTCAGAATGGTAGATTTTATTTAAGTTTGGCGCAATAAACATTCAAAGTATTTGATACACAAAAATAATATTATTCATTTGTATTTAGAAAGAAGAAACTTTATTCTCTGTCTTATCTTTTTAACATCATTTGCTAACAACTCTTTTGGATTTATTTCTATTTCCGATACTTTCATTACAAATGATTCCACAGAAAAAACATTTATTAATAATAAAATCCTCTATGACGCTTCTGATTCTATGCGTTTTGATATTGTCAATCAAAAGATCTTACTTTATGGCGGAGCTTTTATTAAATATGAAAAAACGGAAATAAAGGCTGATTTTATTGAAATTTATTGGGTAAATAATCAGATTTATGCAAGAGGAAGAGCTGACTCTACTGGAAAAATAATTGGGAACCCTCAATTTACAGAAAGCGGAAAATCCTTCAAAGCGAAAGAAATAACCTATAATTATAAAAGTAAAAATGGAATTATTAAAGAATTAGTTACAAAAGAAGGAGAAGGTTTTATTCACGGAAGAAAAGTGAAAAAAAGTAAGTCGGAGATCATGTATTTAAAGAAAGGAGAGTACACTACATGCAATGCGGATAAACCTCATTTTACCATTCGAGCAAATAGAATAAAAGTAATTCCTGGTAAAAAAATAGTTTCTGGTCCAGCTTATCTAACAGTTTTTAATGTACCAACCCCCCTATTTCTTCCTTTTGGATTTTTTCCAAACACCAATAAAGAGAGTTCCGGTATACTGATTCCTTCTTATGGGGAATCAGCTAATCTAGGGTTTTTCCTTAAAAATGGCGGGTATTATTTTGTGCTGAACAAACAAATAGATTTAGCGGTAAAAGGAGATATTTATACCAAAGGAAGTTGGGCGACACGCTCGCTCTTACGCTATAAAAAACGATATAAATATAACGGTAATCTGAACCTGAGCTATGGAAGAATGATAAATAGTGAAAAGGATTTACCTGATTATAGCTTGAAAAAAGATTTTTTTATTCGGTGGAGTCATAAACAAGATCCAAAAGCCAATCCTTCTTTGCTTTTTTCAGCAAATGTAAATGCTGGAAGTAGTACTTACCACAAAAACAATTCTTACAATGCTAATGATTATTTAAGTAATACATTTACTTCAAGCATAAGTTTGAATAAAAAATGGGAAGGAACTCCCTTTAATTTATCGATAAACTTAAGGCATAGCCAAAATACCACAACAAAAAAAGTCAATCTTACACTTCCATCAGTTAATTTTAGTATGAATAGGATCTTCCCTTTCAGAGATATGGGAAAATCAGCTAAAACACATTGGTACGATAAAATTGGAATTAGTTATGATTTGAATACTAAGAATGAAATTTCAATTGCCGATTCTTTGCTTTTTAGAACGGATGCTTTGTCCGAGTTCAGAAACGGGATGAAACACTCAATTCCTATTAGTACATCTGTAAAACTATTCAAGTCTTTCACTTTTTCCCCAAGATTTAATATTACAGAAAGATGGTATTTATCGCAAATTGAAAAAAGCTGGAATGGGAGCTCAATAATTACCGACACTTTACAAAAATTTACAAGAGCACATGATTATAGTATGTCCGCATCATTGAATACCAAATTGTATGGAATTACTCAATTCAAAAAAGGAAAAATTGCGGCATTTCGTCATGTACTTACACCAAATATCAGCTTCTCTTATCATCCTGATTTTAGCAAAGAAAACTTTGGTTATTACAAAAGTGTACAATCAGACACCTTAGGAAATACACAAACTTATTCTATCATGCAAAATGGAATCTATGGCAGTCCTGGAAGATCAGAAAGTGGTAGCATCAACTTTAATTTAGGGAATTTAATTGATATGAAAGTTAGAAGTAAAAAAGACACTACTGAAACCTTAAAAAAGATAACGATTCTACAAAGTATGGGAATTGCTTCTTCCTATAATATTTTTGCAGACTCACTTAATCTTTCTACTATAAGTTTGAATGCTAGAACCAAAATTTTAGGATTTTTAGATATTACCTTTTCTAGTAGATACGACCCCTATACACTAAATAAAAACGGAAACAGAATCAATCAATTTGAGATTAAAAACGGACGATTAGCCCGGTTTACAAATGCAAATGCTGCATTAGGATTTAACATTACTGAAAGTTTTTTTAATAAAGAAAAAAATAAGGAGGAAAAAGAGAAAAAGGATTTTTATAAAATTCCTTGGAACTTAAACATGAATTATAACATTGTCTACAATAAAGGAACTCTTCCATCATCTGAGACAGAACCTGCTCAATCGTTAAACTTTTCTGGGAATATAAAAATTACACCTAAATGGAAAATTGGCTTTCGATCCGGCTATGATTTTAAAGAGAAAGGGCTTTCCTATTCTTCTGTAGATGTATATCGTGATTTGCATTGCTGGGAAATGCTTTTCCATTGGATCCCTATTGGATTTCATAAAAGCTACACCCTTACTATTCGTGTAAAAGCATCTGTTTTGAAAGATTTAAAACTAGAAAAAAAGAAAGACTGGATTGATATGAATTATTAAGAAGAAATCCAATTTTTTATCATCAAGAGCCCATATTCTGTTAAAATTGATTCTGGATGAAACTGCAAGCCTTTTAAATCATATTCCTTATGACAAATAGACATGATAATTCCATCTTCATTTTTAGAAGTGACTTCCAAACAACTAGGTAAAGTTTCCTCATCAATCACCCAAGAATGATAATGTCCTACCTTTATTTGATTAGGAATTTGATTAAAAATTCTATCTTCTTTTATAAATAGAATTTCGGAAGAAATACCATGTAAAACATTCTCTAAATTTTTAAGTTTTGCCCCAAAACATTCCGCAATAGCTTGATGTCCTAAACAAACCCCTAAAATACTTTTTGTTGATGAAAATTGCTCAATAATTTCTTTTAAGTTTTTATGTTCATAAGGTAACCCAGGACCAGGAGAAAGGATGATTTTATCGTATTGCTCAACTTCTGTTAATAAAATTCTATCATTCTTTACTACCTCAACATTCTTTTCAAATTGGGAAACATAATGATACAAATTATGTGTGAAAGAATCGTGATTATCAACTATTAGAATTCTCAAATTTTACTGAAATTTTTGAAGTTCTTCTTCTAAAATAGCAATCATTTTATCCATACCTTCTGTAAAAGATATTTCATGTTTCCAGCCCAAATTATGAATTTTTGTAATATCCATTAATTTTCTGGGTGTTCCGTTTGGGTAAGAGGTATCATACTTAATTGTTCCTTCAAAAGCAATTTTTTGCTTTATGATTTCAGCTACTTCTTCAATGCTTCTCTCTTCTCCACTTCCTATATTTACAAATTGCTTATCATTGTAATTTTTCATCATAAACACGCAAGCATCTGCACAATCATCTACATGCAAAAACTCTCTTAGAGAAGAACCATCACCCCATACTTCTACTTCTGATAGATTTTCCTTTATAGCTTCATAAAATCTTCTTAGCAGTGCAGGAATAATATGAGAATTTTTTAAATCGTAATTATCATTTGGCCCATACAAATTGGTTGGCATAGCAGATATGAAATTGCATCCATATTGTTCATAGTAGGTTTCACAAAGTTTAATTCCAGCAATTTTTGCAATGGCGTATGGCTCATTTGTAACTTCAAGATATCCAGATAATAAGGCATCCTCATTCATTGGCTGTTCTGCCATTCTTGGATAAATACAGGAACTTCCTAAGAATAATAACTTCTTCACCTTATTTTCATAAGCAGCATGGATAACATTGGCTTCAATCATCAAGTTGTCATACAAGAATTCTGCCCTGAAAGTATTATTTGCCAGAATCCCACCAACTTTTGCAGCCGCCAAAAAAACAAAATCTGGTTTTTCATTTTCAAAAAACTGATTAACAGCATTTTGATTTCTTAAATCTAATTCATTTGAGTTTTTAATAACTAAATTCTCATAACCCTCTGATTTAAGTTTTCGTATAATAGCCAAGCCAACCATTCCGTTATGCCCGGCAACATAAATTCTATCGGTTTTATTCATCTTTATCTACTCCACTATTATACAAGCCAAATTTATTATAAATTTCTTTTTTAACAAAAAATATGGGAATGAGACAATGTACATCCTTTAATTCTATATTGTATTATAGGATGAATTCTTTGATATCATTATTTCTTCCGCCAGTTCCCTAACCACACCATCTCCCCCTTTCTTTTTTAAATGAATGATATTTGGAATAGCTTTAATTTTTGAAACTGCATTATTAGGACAAGCAGCAATACCAACATTAGATAATAACCCAAAACAATTTACATCATCACCAATATACGCAACCTCATCTAAGGAAATATTTTCTTTTTTACATAAATCTTTAACTAACTGAAGTTTGTCTTTCAAACCATGAAAATCAAAATCTAATCCAAGTTTCTTAGCTCTTCTTCTATTTAATTCTCTATCTTCGGTGGTTAAAATACCTACTTTTATACCTGTTTTTTGCAAAAGCTGAAAGCCCATTCCGTCATAAGTACAGAATTTTTTAAATTCATCACCATTTTCTGTATAATACATTCCTGCATCAGTAAGCACTCCATCAACATCTGATAAAAATAATTTAATCTTAGAAAAATCATGTTTCTTTCCCTTCATTTAACTCCAATTTGATAATATTCATATCCATATTTTTTTAACATCTGTTTATCGTACTGATTTCTTCCATCAAAGATAATACTTTGATTTAAAAGAGTGCTTATTCTAGTAAAATCAGGACTTCTAAACTCCTTCCATTCAGTAATTAAAATAAGAGCATCTGCTCCATCAATGGCTTTATATTTATTTTCACAATAAGAAATTTTATGTTCTTTTTTAAAATAATACTCTTCTGCCTCTTTCATAGCTTTTGGATCATACACCTGTATTTTTGCACCTTTCTCAATTAATTCTTTAATGATAATAACGGAAGATGCCTCACGCATATCATCTGTTCCTGGTTTGAAGCTGAGCCCCCAAACAGCAAAACATTTTCCGCTCAAATCTTCAGAGAATTTATCTGTTATTTTCCTTACAATTACTTTTTTCTGTTCTGCATTGACTTTTTCCACAGCCCCCAGAATATTTGCAGTATAACCAAAATCCTTAGCAGTTTTTCCTAATGCTTTAATATCTTTTGGAAAGCAACTCCCACCATATCCACATCCAGGGTAAATAAATTTATAGCCAATTCTATTATCACTTCCAATACCCATTCGCACCATATTTATATCAGCTCCAACTCTTTCAGAAATATTAGACATTTCATTCATAAAACTAATCTTGGTAGCTAAAAAAGCATTGGCCGCATATTTTGTCATTTCCGCACTTTTTATATCCATCTGAATAAATCGCTCTCTGTTTATTGTAAAAGGGCGATAAAGCGCTTTTAGAGTATTGGTACTATTTTCATTTTCAGAACCAATAACTACTCTATCTGGTTGCATAAAGTCCTTAATTGCGCTACCCTCTTTCAAAAATTCAGGATTGGAGATCACATCAAAATCAATATTCTTTTTTCTACTGTTTAATTCGGTTTGAATACTTTCTCTCACTTTCTCAGAGGTCCCTACAGGAACAGTAGATTTATTGACCACAATTAAAGAGCTATTCATTTCTTTACCTATCTCTTTTGCTACATTTATCACATGTGTAAGATCAGCACTTCCATCTTCATCTTGAGGAGTGCCTACCGCAATAAATACAATATCTGATTCATTTATGGGTTCTTGTAAAGAAGTCGTAAAATCCAGTACTCCCTTCTGATAACTTTCATTTACCATTGCTTTTAATCCTGGTTCAAAAATTGGAATAATCCCATTTTTTAATCCTTCAATCTTTACACTATCCTTATCTACACAGCTTACTTTATTTCCCATCTCAGCAAAGCAAGCCCCTGTAACCAAACCAACATAGCCTGTTCCAATTATTGTAATTCGCATTCTCCTTTGTTTTTATAAAGAGTACAAATATCGTGATTTTTTTTCAGATTAGCATCTGATAAAAAAAAATGATAGAATCTTAATACGCTAGCAACTCTCTTAGCTGAGTATCAAATCTTGATTTTGCTAAGAATTCCATTTCTAACTCAGAAGCAAAAGGAACAGGAGTATCCATTGATGCTGAACGCTTTACAGGAGCATCTAAATATTCAAAACACTCATCAGAAATCAAAGAAGTAATATCGGCCCCAAAACCACCAATCATGCAATCCTCATGTAGCACAATTGCCTTTCCTGTTTTCTTAACAGAATCTAGAATTACATCTTTATCTAATGGAACTAGTGTTCTTAAATCAATCAAATCAGCAGAGATATCTGCATTGTTCTCTAAAAATTCTAAAGCCCAGTGCACCCCCATTCCATAAGAAATAATACTTACCATACTACCCTCTTTAATCAAATTTGCTTTTCCAATTTCAGTAGTAAAATAATCATCCGAAACATTTCCAGACAGACTTCTATAAAGTGCTTTATGCTCAAAAAACATCACTGGATTTGGATCATTAATTGATGTATTTAAAAGTCCTTTTGCATCCTGCGGGAAAGCAGGATAAACTACTTTTAATCCTGGAGTATGTGTAAACCAAGCTTCATTGGATTGCGAATGAAAAGGACCTGCACCCACTCCAGCACCAGTAGGCATACGCACCACAACATCTGCTTTTTCACCCCACCTATAATGCGTTTTTGCAAGGTTATTTACAATAGGATTAAAACCTGAGCTTACAAAATCAGCAAATTGCATTTCCATAACTGCTTTTTTTCCATTAATCGATAATCCTAAAGCTGCACTCACAATAGCAGACTCGCAAATTGGAGTATTGCGCACTCTATCTTTCCCAAATTCCCTAAAAAACCCATCTGTAATTTTAAAAACGCCTCCATACTCTGCAATATCCTGTCCCATAATTATAAGATTATCATGCTTCTGCATGGACTGCCTTAATCCATCAGACAATGCATCAATAAATCTTTTTTCTGACTTATTTTCTGAAGGAGAAATAATTTCTGGGTTATATGCTTTATAAATATCAGCCAATTCCATCTCACGAGAGGACTGTATCTTAGGCTCATTTTCAGTAGACACCCATGCAGTATTGATTTCAGATTTAATTTCCTCTTTAAAGTTTTTAATCTCAATCTCGGAAATTATTTTCTCTTTTAAAAGAAATGCTTCAAAATTCTCAATAGGATCAAGCTTTGACCATTGCTCCATTAATTCTTTAGGAACATATTTTGTTCCTGATGCTTCCTCATGCCCTCTCATTCTAAAAGTCATACATTCTAGGATAACAGGTTTAGGATTCTTAGCAATTTGTTTCTTTATATCTTTTACAGCTGCATATACTTCCAATATATTGTTTCCATCAATAGTATAAGCATCAATACCGTAACCAATTCCTTTATCTGCAAATTGCTTACATCTAAACTGTTCTGAACTAAGAGTTGAAAGTCCATATCCGTTATTTTCTATTACAAAAATTACAGGTAAATCCCATACAGCAGCTACATTAAGCGCTTCATGAAAATCACCTTCACTAGCACCACCATCACCAGTAAAAACAGCAGTAGTTTTTTTATTCTTTTTTAACTTATTTGCAAGCGCAATACCATCAGCTACTCCTAATTGAGGTCCTAAATGCGAAATCATACCA
>CAWVYN010000026.1:0-7874 GCA_963934425.1 uncultured Flavobacteriales bacterium
TCTTCCTGTACAATTCTATGTGATTGTGAAACATTCAAAAATAAAGTAGGAGGACACCAATTTCCTTTTTTGGATATTTTACATTCTGCTTGATAAATTGAACCCCCTTCTTTTTTTCCAATTTCAATATATTTATTTATTATCTTGAGTTGTTCTTTGGAATTTATTGCTCCAATATCAGTATTCTTATCTAAAGGATCTCCCACAATAAGAGTTGAAATTCTCTCCTTTAATTTCTCAATTACAATTTCAGCAACACTCTCCTGAACAAATAAGCGAGAGCCCGCACAACAAACGTGTCCTTGATTAAAAAAGATAGCATTAATAATTCCTTCAACTGCTTGATCAATTGCGGCATCTTCAAAAATGATGTTTGCTCCTTTACCTCCAAGTTCCAAAGTTGATTTCTTTTTTGTTCCAGCAATACTTTTTTGTATTATTTTCCCAACTGCAGTAGAGCCAGTAAAAGCAATTTTATCAATATCAGGGTGATTTACTATTTCAGTACCCGTTTCTCCTGCCCCAGTAATGATATTCACCACTCCTTTTGGTAAGCCGCTATCCCTAATGAGTTCTGCTAATTTAAGTGCGGTTAAGGAGGTTGTCTCTGCTGGTTTCAGTACTACCGTATTGCCTGTTGCTAATGCTGGAGCAATTTTCCAAGCCGCCATCAAAAGAGGAAAATTCCAAGGTATAATTTGACCAGCAACCCCAAGTGGCTGTGGCGTTTTGTTTGGAAAAGCATACTCTAACTTATCTGCCCAGCCCGCATAATAAAAAAAGTGATTAGCAGCAAGTGGGATGTCAATATCTCTAGATTCTCTGATTGGTTTTCCTCCATCCAAACTTTCAATCACAGCAAATTCTCTTGCTCTTTCTTGAATCATTCTGGCAATTCGGAAGATATATTTTCCTCTTTCTTTTGCTTTTAATTTCGACCAACTTTTAAATGCTTTTCTTGCAGATTTTACTGCCTTGTCAACATCTTTTTTATTTGCTTCTGCAATATTAGAAATCACTTCATCTGTTGCGGGATTTACAGTGTTAAAGTATTTTTTTGATTGCGGTTTTACAAAATCTCCTCCAATAAATAAATCATATTTCTTTTTCAACTGAATATGTGTTGTGTTCTCAGGGGCAGCCGTATACTTCCAGCTTTTATTTAACTTTATCTTATTCATTTTTACTCTTTTGAAAAATAATCTAAGGATTGATAAATTCCTGTTTCTTGTTTTTTGAGTTGCATCAATATATCGTTTGCTAAGCTACTCGCTCCAAAACGAAAAAACTCTTTATTCATCCACTCATCTCCCAAAGTTTCTTTGAGCATGACCAAATACTGCAAAGATTTTTTCGCAGTAGAAATTCCCCCGGCTGGTTTCATCCCAATTTTAATTCCAGTTTCTGTATGAAAATCTTTTATTGCATTCAGCATTACATATACTACATCCATAGTGGCAGCTGGGCTTATTTTTCCTGTAGATGTTTTGATAAAATCCGCTCCTGCGTGCATAGCAATATCAGACGCTTTTCGCACATTCTCCAATGTATCCAATTCCCCTGTTTCTAGAATTACTTTTAAATGAGCTTTGCCACATGCCTGTTTTACTGCTGCAATTTCATCAAATACAAAGTTGTATTCCCCTGCCAAAAACTTTCCTCTTGAAATTACCATGTCAACCTCATCTGCACCTTCATTTACTGCAAATTTTGTGTCTTCAAGTTTTACCTCCAAAGTAGATTGTCCACTAGGAAATGCAGTAGCAACTGAAGCCACATTAATTCCACTTCCTTTTAATGCTTTTTTTGCAACAGCAACCAAAGTTGGATATACACAAACAGCCGCGACATTAGGCAATTCTTGCATGGAATCATCTAAATGCTGTGCTTTATAACATAATCGTTTTACTTTCTCAGGAGTATCTTTCCCTTCTAAAGTAGTCAAATCAATCATACTCAAAGTTAAATGTAGCCCATGCTTTTTTGCAGAAGTTTTGATACTTCTCTTGCAAAATCGGCTTACTTTTTCGTGCACGCCAACTTTGTCAATCTTTACAGTTTTAGTTAAATCTGGTAAATCCATAATAGCTTCCAAAAATACAAAATAAAATTCTCTTTATTTTCTGAAAAGAAAAAACACAAAAAAAGGAGAGTAACTCTCTCCTTGTATTTATTTATAAGATTGTTTTATTAGAGTTCTACTTCTGTTTCTAGTAAATATTTTTCTACATCTGCTTGAATTGACTCATCCACCAAAGTTCTCCAATCATTATCTCCTTCTTTTATTGAATTTCTGATTCCAGTTGCTGAAATCCATCCAATATTTTCTGGAGGTGTGAATTCATTAATCTCATATCCAACTCCTCTTCCAAAATTAACGCTTTCCATATCTGGAATGATAATAACCTGAACATCATGTCCTTTTGCTGCATGATATTTTTCAATCATTTCAACTGTTTGCTCAGTGGTGAAAGGATTTTTTGGATCAGGAGCAATATCTCTTACCATAATTAGTGATGGAATTCCTGCATTGATCTTTTGCATGATTAAAGAAATGTGTCCTTGATGATAAGGTTGAAACCTCCCTACAAAAATTGCATATTTTTTACTCTCGTTAGTGGTAGGATTACCACCATGATTTTTTACATCCCATTTTGCTACTTCCATTTATTTTTTTTATTTAAAATTATACTAGTGTTTTACTAATGATCCCTGCTTCTACCAAATAGTCAACCACAATTTGAGCACAAGCTTCAATATCGTTTTTATCTGTTTCTACAATCAGCTCTGGATTTAAAGGTGCTTCATAAGGAGCGTCAATACCAGTGAACCCTTTGATTTCTCCTGCTCTTGCTTTTTTGTAAAGTCCTTTTGGATCTCTCGATTCACAAACTGATAAATCTGCACTAACAAATACTTCAATGAAATTATCAGTAGAGATAATTTCTCTTGCTTTATCTCTGTCTTCTCTGTAAGGAGAGATAAAAGCAGTTAATATAATAGATCCTGAATCAGCAAATAATTTGGCTACTTCTGTAATTCTTCTTATGTTTTCTGTTCTGTCTTCTGGAGAAAACCCTAGGTCTTTATTTAAGCCCATTCTTACATTATCACCATCCAAAATATAGGTTTGTAATCCCATATCATGCAAAACTTTTTCAGTTGCATTTGCTACTGTTGATTTTCCTGAGCCAGAAAGCCCCGTAAACCAAATTACTCTTGATTTATGTTGGTTTCTTTTTTCTTTTTCATCCCTAGGGACTCTATGCTCGTGGAAGTGTAAATTTTCTGTTGTCATTTTCTTTTGTTTTTAGGGCGGCGAAAATACACTTTTATTCAGAAAAAGAAAGCATAATTTAGGAAATTAGTAAACTTAATTAAGTGTAAAATTAATAGGGATAGTATACTGTACATTTACGGGCTTCCCCCTTTGCTTTCCTGCTGTTGTGTAGGGCAACAGTTTTACAACTCTTACTGCTTCTGCATCTAAATATTTATCTACACCTCTTACCACTTTTACGCTAGTAACTTTCCCTTTTCTGTTTACCACATAGCTAACATATACTTTACCTGTAATATCATTTTCTTTTGCTATAGGGGGGTATTTTACTGTTTTCTGAATAAACTTCATCAATCCTAAATCTCCACCAGGAAATACAGGCATTTGTTCTACCACCATAAACACCTCATCAGAATCTTCCTCTTCCTCTTGTTCTACAAAATCATTTTCATCAGTATCAGTATCTTCTACTTCCAATTCATTTTCAATTTCAACTTCATCCTCAACAATCTCAATAATTTCTGGTGGAGGTGGTGGAGGTGGTGGAGGCTTTTCTTCTTGCCGAGTAATTGGAATCATTTCGTCTTCCAAATCATCCATCTGCAATTGTCCTAAACTATAATCTGTTTTTTCATAGCTTTTCCATTCAAATGCAACTAATACTAAAAGTAGGGTAACTACTAATCCTATTTGGAAGAGCATCCCTTTTTTATGTTCTATACTGATTTCTGGATTTTTTTTGGCTTTCATAACTTATTGTATTTCTTAAATATTAACGAAAAATAATTCTTCTTATTTTGTTAATTTACCATTTCCTGATAAGACGAACTGCTTATTAAATCTTCCAATTCATTTACATTGTTAATTGCAATTTTCACTATCCAGCCATCCGTATAAGAATCCGTGTTGATTAATGCTGGATTATTATCTAATTTGGCATTAAATTCTAATACTTCACCACTTACTGGCATAAATAAATCTGATACAGTTTTTACAGCTTCAATAGTTCCAAATACTTCATCTTTATTAAGTGTTTCCCCCTCAGTATCTACATCCACAAAAACAATATCACCCAATTCTCCTTGTGCAAAAGCAGTAATGCCAATATAAGCAATATCACCTTCTACTCTTATCCATTCATGATCTTTACTATATTTCAAATTTTCAGGAAAATTCATCTTTAAAAATTTTTTCAAAAATACATTTTTTTATTAGTCGGCAAAATTATCCTGCTAAAGTAAATCTTATGCTAAATCCACCATTGGTAATTGACCCTGGAAAAGTAGTGGATAAAAAAGGATTTGTAATCACTTGATCATAAAACGCTTTTACATTCAGGCGTTGATTGATTACATAATCGGCTGAGAATTTAATACTAATAATTTGCTGTCCTGCCGTAATTTGCTCCACATCTTCAATCACTTTCCTGATAATAGTTCTATTATTTCTGATATTTAAATCTACTTTTAAATCTAAATCGCTTTTTAATTTTCTACTTCTTCCAGCAGCTCTAAAATTAAAAGAAACATTCTTAATCCTGTAGCCTGTACCAATTACATATTCATTGCTTGCAATTTCGGTAAGTTGATTATTAGAAAGCGAGAGAGAAAGCATTCTGCTTTTTTTAACTTCAAAACGAGTAAGCAAAGAATTTTTCCAAGTCATATCTAATTTGAAAAGTGGACTGAATTGCTCATTGATGGAAACTTGGGCGATATCGTATTTACTATGATAACTCATATTGTTTAAGTTCATTTGCACATCTCCATTTTCATCTTTATAATCTAAGTTGGATGAGAAGGAGCCAACACTATAAGTGCTTCTATAAGCATGTCCTAGAGTGAAAGTTTCAAAATACCTTTTGATGAATTTTATTCTAGTAAGTCCATCATAAGTAATTCTCCAATTAGGAAGTGGGATTTTTGGGAACTTATTTAAAGAAACCCCTATTGCGTCTTTTCCTGTATAAGCGGCAATAAAAGCTGGAATTATTACATCTTGAGAAGATGGGCCATAACCTCCAGTGTAAGTAGTGTCTCCATATGTGTCAATATAATATTCTATTGGAAAACCGGTTAAAGGATCTATCCCTCCATGGAAATCAGGATCTTCTGCAGCTAATCTTTTAGCAATCTCATTTCTGTAATTTCTGAATTTAGCAAAAGTTTTGGAAGAATATTGCTCGTCATCTTTTAAAAATGCTGTACTCCAAGAAATTATTGATACACTAAACCCTCCTGTTTCAATAGGGCTAAAAGATTGGAAACTTCCCAAGCTATCGGCTCGCCAATATTCCTGACTATTTAATGATTTTGTTTTGTTAGCCGTAAGTTCAATACGGAATTGTTTAATAGGTTCTATGGTGCTTCTTAATGTTAAGTTAGAAGAAAAATTAGTTTTGAAAAGGGTATTTAGTGAAGGATTAGTAGTTAACCAGCCTTCAGAAGCTGCCCTATATCGAATGTCATTTTGACTTCCAAAAACAAAAGGAATTCCTGGTGCCATCATGCTCCATTGCTGACCTAAAAAATGAGGTTTTGGCATAAATCCTGGCAAGAAAGTTCCTCTGTTTTCTGAATAATTAACTGATACATTTTTAACTCCCAACATAAATCTGGTCAAATATTTAAAAAATTCATATCTATTTTCTTTCTCTTCTTCTGGCTCTGCTTGTTGGGTGTTTCTTCTACTTTTTCCTCCTCTTGCTGATTGATTTACTTTTTTGAAATAGGGAACTTTGTTGTAAAGGGTATTCATGTTTATTTGCCCATTATATTGTCTTGTGTTGGAGTTTTGAATATTGTTACCTAAATTCTGTAAAGATTTAGGAGCTCCTGTCCAGTCGTAATTGGCGCTATAGCGTGTATTAAGCGACATAAAATCCAGAAACGGAATTTTATTTATTGGCACTTGATAGTTAATATTTAGGCTTTGATGATACATGGTTGCTCTTCCAAAATCCCAGAAATTTTGCCATACGGTATCTCTTTTTTCTTTATAATCTGGATTGGTTTTTGACAAACTCCCAGCCGGTTCATCAATAGTAGCTTTGTTGTTTACAGCAAAGTCAACTTTTAGTGTTCTTGTCAAATCATATTTTAGCTCATACATTCTATTCCAATTGAAAAACTTATTGTAAGTAGGGAAAATAAGTATGTTAGAATTATTAATGTTTCTGATCTTTGTTTCATTATAATGCCTATCCAAATCAGTTCGGAAAGAGAAAGATTTTGGCATGGTATTGAAATTAAAGTCCTTTATCAAACGCATGTATTTTGATTTTCCAAAATTCATTTTTGAAAAAGGTTTTATGTTTTTTGGAGTGATGTGAAAATTATAAGTGATTGCTCCACGATATAGTTTTGTACGATTGTATTCTGTGTTAATATTTCTAATGAAAGTTTCGCTGAAGGAATAGGAAAGTGAAACATTTTCTATATCATATAATTTTGGTTTTTTTGGTTTCTCATTTTTTCCTTTGTTTTTGTTGAAAGATGGCATTTTTCGAACATTTGTAAAATTAATACTCTTTCGTTTTACATAGTCCTGAGCAATATGTTTTAGTGAATCTTTTTCTGCCTTGGTATCAAGTGTTTCTAAAGTTGTTTTGAACAATATGTCAGGGTCTAGAGGATTGTATTGTGGATTTTCAATGGCCTCTGAAATGCCAATATACATTGGGATCTTCACCCCATAATCTTCAGGGAAAAATTTACCCAATTCAAAAGTGGAGGAAATATCATACTGATAGGCATTCACCCTTTGTCGCTCATTAATTTTTTTCTCAATACTTCCAAATCCAATAGTACTCATACTTCCTGCAAAATTTACTGTTCCAAAATCGGCAAGACGAGTGGTAAGACGTGAATTAGCAGCCCAACCACCATACTCATCAAAATCAGTAAGTCGTAATTCGTTCACCCAGATCTCCCCACATTTAGAAAGTCCATCATCTGCAGATTGAATATTTAATTTTTTAGGATTCCTAATTCCAATCATTATAGTTTTTACTCTTGCCAAATTTGGATTTCCTGCAATTTGAATTTTCTTTCCATTTGCTAAATACTTAATAAATGGATCGGAAACGCTGCTGTGTGAGCCATCTCTAATAGCATCATTTCGTATCTGTTTTGCTTTTTGAAATTCTTCAAATGCAATATCAATTTGATTGGAAGATGGCCAAATGGCACTGGCTGAAGTTGCTCCATGAGCAGTTGCTTTTAAGGAAACTTCATATTCGTAATAGTTAGAAACAAAATCGGTTCCTAAACGAATGAAACAAGAAAAATCGCCATCACTTAAATCATCATTTTTCCCTTCTGCATGCACAAACATTTTAATTCGTTTATAAGAGCGAACATCCAAATCAGAAGTTTTATAAGCGGCCCTAGAATCGCCATCTTTCAAATCACAAACTTTCAAAACCAAGGATTGCTCGTTTTGCCTTCTAAGAGTAGTTGTGGTGTTATCAACTTCTTGCTCAATCCCTGGTGGAATGACATAATTAATCGGGCTTCTTTTTCCGTTTTCTTCAACATTTACTGCCGTAACATCAAAAAGAGTATTGTCCTCATCATCAATTGGCAAATATTCA
>CAWVYN010000027.1:0-7812 GCA_963934425.1 uncultured Flavobacteriales bacterium
CGAATGTTAATAACTTACAATCAATTGTTAACTCCTATTAAAATTTATGTAAATTTGATTTTTTTATAAGCAATAATGTATATCCGACTTTTTACAGAATCTTTACGATTTTCTTGGCTTTCAATTGTGAATAATCGGCTCAGAACTTTTCTATCATTACTAGGAGTTACCATAGGAATTGTTGCAATCATTTCCGTTTTTACCATTGTTGATGCATTGGAAAAAAATGTGAGAGATAGTGTAGAATCCTTAGGTGAAAATGTAGTGTATATTCAAAAATGGCCCTGGGGAGGATCAATGGATGAAGAATACCAATGGTGGAAATACTATAAAAGGCCAGAAGTAACTTTCAAAGAATTTAGAGAAGTTAAAGAAAGATGCTCGAATTCCAATTCTGTTGCTTTTCGTTTTGAAGGAAGAAGAACAGTAAAAAATGGCAATAATGTTTTGGAAAATGTGGAGATAAGCGGAATTACTTATGAGTTCCCACAAATCCTATCTTTCAATATGAAAGAAGGAAGGTTTTTCACTCAAAGCGAAATGAGTTCAGGAAAAAATTATGTTTTAATTGGGCATAATGTAGCAGAAGCTCTTTTTGATTTTAATCCTGTTGGAGAAAGTATCAAGATTTCAGGAATCAATGCAAAAGTGATTGGCTTACTTGAAAAACAAGGAGAAAGTATTACTGGTAATTCGCAAGATAATTCTGTTTTATGCTCTTACCTTTTTGCCAAAAGATTTATAAATGAAAGAAAAAGCGATCCGCTGATTATGATTAGCGCATTGGAAGGTGTATCTAATGAACAATTAAAAAACGAGCTTAGGGGAATTATGCGTACCATAAGAAGAGTGCGCCCACTAGAAGATGACAATTTTTCATTGAATGAAGTAAGTTTAATAAAACAAGGATTAGATCAACTTTTTTCTGTTATAGGAACGGCTGGATGGATAATTGGTGGATTCTCCATTTTAGTTGGAGGTTTTGGAATTGCAAATATTATGTTTGTTTCTGTAAAAGAAAGAACTAAAATTATTGGAATACAAAAAGCATTGGGTGCAAAAAATATTTTTATTTTGCTTCAATTTTTATTTGAATCTATCTTTTTGTGTTTGCTGGGGGGGTTGGTTGGATTAACCATTGTGTGGGGCTTGGCAATTTTAGCTGGAAATATGCTTGATTTTAGCTTAAGTTTAACAGTTGAGAATATTTTTTTAGGGCTTTCGGTTTCAGCTATTATTGGCGTAATAAGTGGAATTATTCCCGCCTTTTCGGCATCTCGCTTAGATCCTGTTGAAGCGATTCGTTCAAACTAATTCTTTTACAGAAACTTATTGCTGTTTTAAGTTCTGAGATATCCTTTACAATAAAAGATAATTTTCCATTCTTTTCTTTCATTTCACAAGTGTGAAAGTTATTTTTTAAATATTCTAATATCTTTGAAAATTGCTTGCTTTCAAAATAAGAGGAGCTTTTATCTGTAGTGAAGAAAGCTTTTAATTTTCCAGATTTCAGAATGATTCTTGTAAAGCCAATTTCTTGTCCAAGCCACCTTAATCTTAAGGCATCAAAAAGCCTGAAAACTACTTTTGGCAATTTTCCAAACCTATCTTTTAATTGTTTCTCAAAATTTAGAATTTTCTCTTCCTTTGTAAAATTATTTAGTTCTTTATAAAGATTCAATCTTTCTTCAATATTACTCACATAATCCTCTGGAATCAAAATTTCCAAATCCGTATCCAAAGCACAATCTTTAATGTAAAATTTTTCTTTTTCATCTTCAAACAAATCTTGAAATTTTTCCTCTTTTAATTCCTTAATGGCTTCATCCAAAATCTTTTTATACATCTCAAATCCTATATCATTGATAAATCCACTTTGATTAGCGCCAAGCAAATCTCCAGCCCCTCTTATATCCAAATCACGCATGGCAATATTAAAGCCACTTCCCAAATAAGAAAACTGCTCTAAAGCATTAAGCCGTTTTTTTGCATCATCAGAAATTTGGTGTCTTGGCGGACTAATTAAAAAGCAAAATGCTTTTTTGTTGGACCGCCCAACCCTACCTCTCATTTGGTGCAGATCGCTTAACCCAAAATTTTGCGCATTATTTATTATTATAGTATTTGCATTGGAAATATCTAATCCGTTTTCAATAATAGTTGTAGAAACCAAAACATCAAATTCTCCCTCCATAAAGGCTACCATTATTTCTTCCAATTTTTTTCCTTCCATTTGTCCGTGCCCGATTTTTATTTTAGCATCAGGGCATAATCTATTAATAAGACCACTAACTTCTCTAATATTTTCAATTCTATTATGAACAAAAAATACTTGTCCGTTTCTGCTAATTTCATAATTTATCGCATCTCTTATTATTTCCTGATTTAGACCAATTATTTTGGTTTCCACCACTTGTCTATTTGGTGGAGGAGTATTTATTATGGACAAATCTCTTGCTCCCATAAGTGAGAACTGAAGCGTTCTAGGGATAGGCGTTGCACTTAAGGTAAGGGTGTCAACTGATGTTTTTAAGGTTTTGAGTTTCTCTTTAATGTTTACGCCAAACTTTTGTTCTTCATCTACTATCATCAACCCCAAATCTTTGAATATAACATCTTTCCCAACTATTCTGTGAGTGCCTATCAAGATATCAATCTCCCCTTTTTTCAATCTTTTTAGAATTTTTGTTTGCTCTTTTGCAGTTCTGAAACGATTGATGTAATCAATATTGCATGGGAAATCTTCCATTCTTTTACTGAAAGTTTTAAAGTGCTGAAAAGCAAGAATAGTGGTAGGGACTAAAATTGCTACTTGCTTACTATCGGAAACTGCCTTGAATGCAGCTCTTATCGCCACTTCTGTTTTTCCAAAACCAACATCCCCACAGACAAGCCGGTCCATTGGAGTTTGTTTCTCCATATCTTCTTTCAAGGCAATAGTTGCTTTGTTTTGGTCTGGAGTATCTTCATACAGAAAGGATGCTTCTAATTCATATTGCATATAAGTATCTGGAGAGAAAGCAAATCCTCTTTGTTTTTTTCGTTTGGCATAAAGTTTTATCAAATCAAAAGCAATTTGCTTCACTTTGCCTTTGGTTTTGTTTTTTGTTTTTAACC
Source organism: uncultured Flavobacteriales bacterium (assembly GCA_963934425.1). GTDB lineage: Bacteria > Bacteroidota > Bacteroidia > Flavobacteriales > BACL11 > DUAL01. Next base: position 3,118 of record CAWVYN010000027.1, read on the forward strand.
ATTGAGGGCTTCCCAATTGATGGATTTTTGGTTGATGCCCTTCTCTTGCTGAAAATTTAGCAATCTTATGTAAGACGTGGATACTGAGATAGAGGATGTCCCCACCTTTGTATATTAGTTTTATAACCTCTTGCTTTTTTCCATTATTTTCAATTTTGTGTAGTCCAGAAAACTGCCCAACACCATGGTCAATATGTGATACAAAATCATTAATTTGAAGGTTGGTAAGTTGTCTTAGGGTGATGGCTTTTTTTTCCGAAAACTTAGTTTTTGAGATAAAACGGTGGTGCCTTTCAAAAAGTTGGTGATCGGTATAAACGGCTAATTTATTGTCGGCATCAATAAATCCTTGATGCAAAGAAAAGTGTATGCACTGATACTGAATTTTCTCTTCTGAATTTTCTAAAATTGCATCAAATCTTTTTTCTTGTTCCTCAGACGAACAAAGCATCAAATTCTTAATTCCCTTTTTACTATTCTCCAACAGATTGGCTTTTAATAAATCAAATTGCTTATTAAAAACAGGTAGTATTTGGGTGTTGCATTCTAATTTATGATTTGCATCAAAGTAGTTAGAATATCCTTGTTCTATAATAGTGTACCCCTTTAATTGCTCACAAAAATCACTTCCAGAAGTAAAGATTCCCTCTGGATGTTGATGACTAGTTTTACCCATTCCCAACTCGTTATAATACTGCTTTGCCTTTGCAAAATAATCATCCAAAACCCCTTTGCTGTATGTAATGTCATTTGCCCAAATTACTGCATTTTTAGGAAGGTAATTCAGGAAACTTACATGTTTGCAATCGGTCTTTTTGGCTTCTGTATTTGGCACAATATTTATTTTATTTTTTGTATCAACTGATAGTTGGGAATTAATATCAAAGGAGCGAATACTTTCCACCTCAATATCAAAAAACTCAATTCTGTAAGGATGTTCATCTGCATAAGAAAACACATCCACTATCCCTCCTCTAATAGAGAATTGCCCTGGCTCAATTACAAAATCAACTTTTTCAAAATGATGACTTAATAACTGTTCTTCCAATCCTTCTATTTCATGCAAATCTCCAATTTGAATAGTGATTGTCTGTCGTTTTAATTCCCTTCTACTTACTACTTTCTCAGAAAGCGCTTCCGAATAAGTAATAATAATAGGATTTCTTTTGTTGTTGAGTTTGTTGAGCACTTCTGCTCTTAATAAAATATTGACATTGTCAGTCTGTTCAAACTGATAAGCTCTACGATAAGATGCGGGATAGAAAAATACTTCATTATTTAGAAGTGATTCTACTTCATTTACAAAATATTGAGCTTGTTCTTTATCGCTAAAAATAAAAAGATGAGGCCTTTTGCTCTCTCTGATAGTTGCAGATGATGTCAAGGAAAATGAAGAGCCAAGTAAACCTTTTAGCCAGATTTTAGATTTCTCCTTATCAATACATCTTTGTAATTTTGCAGCAATTTTAGGTTCGCCAAAATAAGAGATTAGAGGGGCTTTCAAGAAGAACTATTTTATGGCGTGAATTTCTTGCATCATATCTTGATACCATTCCAAAGAAGTATTAAATGGTTTCCCCCCCTTTATTCTATCAAACGAAATGCATGTTAGATTGTTATTGTTTTCTTCATCTAGGCCGACTACTCCGCTTATTCCTGTTATTGCACTTTCTACTGCTTTATCTGCTATTTCAAAAATAAGTTCTAAATCGTGACTGTTAGCTTTTGCGGAACGCCCAAAATAACCGCTTTTTTGCACTAAAACTTTATTGGCTTTTAGGCGATTTCCTAATTGTTTGGCAAACCATTGTCCTGGATTCAAATCGTCTAATCTCACATGTCCAAACGCATCTCTTAAAACTTCTTCTCCTGCTTTTTCTGTTTCTTTTACAATGGTGTCTAATCCTGCTCCCTCACATAAGAAAACATTCACACAATCGTATTTTTCCATTATTTTATTCAGACGTTCGCATTCTTTCTCAAAGTTAATTTTTTCTTCTGGTAAAAGTATAGAATGAACTTCCCATTTTTCTTTTACTATTCCTACTTCTGGAATAAATGTCATTTTTTCCAATCGTTTGCGATATTCCAAAGCAGTTGCGGCCGTAAGCCATCCGCAATGTCTGCCCATTACTTCATGAATGATGAGTTGCTTATCAGATGTTGTGTTTTCATTTGCAATATTTTCAAAGAAAATAGCACCTTGCTCGGCTGCAGTCCAAGCCCCCAATGTTTGAGCAATAGGATAAATATCATTGTCCACCGTTTTTGGGAGACCAACTACTATCAATTTGTAATTATTTTCTTTTAAATAATTGGACAAATCAGCAGCAGTAGTATTGGTATCATCTCCTCCAATAGTGTGCAAAATTTTAACACCATCTTTCACTAACTGATTGGCTGCAATTTCTAGAGGATTTTCCCCTTCTTTTACATATCCTCTGCTTAGGCAATCTTCTGTGTTTTTAAGTTTTACTCTGCTGTTTCCAATCGGAGAACCTCCAAAATTGTAAAACAAATCTGTTTTACCTTTTAATGTTTTTGGCAAAGAAATGGAATTACCCAATAGTAATCCTTTGTAGCCATTTAGATATCCAATAATTTCAGCATTTGGATAATTTTTCAAGTAATTTTCAGTTAATCTGCCAATGGATGCAGAAAGACATGGTGCAATTCCACCAGAAGTTAAGAATGCAATTTTCATAAAATGATGTGCTTTTTTCTTCTGCAAATATCGGAAATTTTAAAAGATAAGTTGAGAAAATAATTCTTTACTTTGTATCCTTAAATTACAAAAGCAAAAATGACAAAAGTTTTTAAGTTTGGTGGAACCTCTATAAAAGATGCAAATAACATAAAACGTATTGCAGAGATTTTGACAAAATATGCATCTGAGGATTTAGTTGTGGTATTCTCTGCTATAGGAAAAATCACTAATATACTAGAAGAGGTAGTGGAGAGTTATATGCAAAAAAATGGACAGGCAGAAGATAAACTGCAATTAGTTAAAGATTTTCATGCCCATTTGTTGGGTGAATTATTTGAGTCAAATCATGCTATTTATAATGAGATAAATAATTTGTTTGTTGAAATTGAATGGGTTTTGGAAGATGAACCGAATCCTGATTATGCTTTCAATTATGATCAGATAGTTTCTATAGGTGAGCTACTTTCTACTAAAATAATGAGCGCTTATTTAAATCAAAATGGTTTTGAGAATTTTTGGATGGATGCAAGGGATATTATCCGAACGGATAACAAATACAGAAATGCGAGAATAGATTGGAAGCAAACTATAAGTTCGTGCAAAGAAAACATCAAGAGTTTTCCAATAATTACCCAAGGATTTATTGGTTGTACTTCCGAAAATTTCACTACTACTTTAGGCAGAGAAGGTTCGGATTTTACAGCTGCAATCTTGGCTTTTTCATTAGATGCAGAGCAAGTAATAATTTGGAAAGATGTAGATGGGGTGCTCAATGCTGATCCTAGATTTTTTGAGGAAACCGAACAATTGATGAGCATTCCATTTGAAGAAGCAATAGAATTGGCTTATTATGGCGCAAAAGTGATGCATCCAAAAACTATTCAGCCATTGCAAAAGAAATCCATTCCTTTGGAAGTAAAATCTTTCCTCAATCCTAAAACAGAGAGTTCTATTATTGGCAATTTTGAATCTATTACACCTTTTATCCCTTCATATATTGTAAAAGAAAATCAAATACTTATTTCAATAGCAGATAAAAATTTATCTTTTATAGTGGAAGAACATTTAAGCTCTATTTTTTCTCTTTTTTCCAATTTTGGAACTAGGGTAAATATGATGCAAAATTCAGCTGTTAGTTTTTCTTTTTGTATAGATAACGATAGTCATAAGATTCCTGAGTTGTTAGATGCTCTGAAAAAGAACTTTGAGGTGTATTTTAATGAAAATTTAATCATGTATACTATTCGGCATTATAATGAGGATTCTATATCAAAACTACTGATAAATAAAGAGTTATTGCTAGAACAAAAAAGCAGGCACACTGTTCACCTAGTAGTAAAAGAAAATTAAAATAGATTAAGCGGCTATATTATTAGTATCTTTGTAGTAATTTTACAAGAGAAAAATGAAACAACAACATACTTTCCATATTCCTGTAATGGGAACGGCATTTACAGCCGATACACCACTGAAAGTTTCAAAGTTTGGTATCGATTCAGTTATTGCATTAGCAGATGATGTGCTTTTGGAGCGCCTCAGAAAATTATATGCGGAAAAGAATAATTTGGAGTATGAGGAAATAAAAAATAATACTAAGGATTATCGTGCCGATAGAATAACTTCTTATTTGAATTTAATTAATAAATTGGCAATTAAAAAGTTTGATGAATATACCATTGCTACTAAGGAAAAAGTAGAGGCATTAAAAGCATATTTTACTTCTTCTCCTGATACTTCGACACTAAAAAAGGAGTTTGATAAACTTACAGAAAAGTACTTCAATCTGGATGAAATCTCCTCTTGGTTGAAAGAAAATTTGAATATGGGAAGTATTGACGTAAACATCATGACAAAAGTAGATAAGCCAAATTTTTTCAAAGATGAAGCCTTGCCATCAGAATATAATGATGCGCATGCTGCCCTAAGGGGATATGCTAATAGCGATTTGGCATCATCTATTATTTTTTCTGCTGGAATGAACCCAAGAT
>CAWVYN010000028.1:0-7761 GCA_963934425.1 uncultured Flavobacteriales bacterium
GGGTTCTCTCTTCATGCAAGAAAATGATTATTCCAATATAACAGAAGCTTCTGTATATGGTCTTGGTTCAGGTGTAGGTTGGTTTTTAGCAATTGTTGCGTTAGGATCAATTAGAGAAAAGATTCGATATTCTAACGTTCCAGCTCCACTTAGGGGCTTGGGTATTACTTACATCATCACTGGTTTAATGGGTATCGCTTTTATGAGTTTTATGGGAATTAAATTATAATATTACAATGATATTACTCAGTATAGTAACGACAACAATAATAAGTAGTGTAGTGGTTTTTCTTATCGTACTTTTTACTCTTTTAACTCTCCTATTATTTGCTAAAGCAAAACTTTCTCCATCAGGAAGAATAAAGATTAAGATAAATGAAGAAAAAATAATTGAAGTGGATGGTGGGGGCACTCTTTTATCTACATTAAGTGAATCAGGTATTTTTTTACCATCTGCTTGTGGTGGCGGAGGAACTTGTGTACAATGTACTTGTCAAGTATCATCAGGTGGAGGAAGCATCTTACCAACTGAAGAACCATATTTTTCTCGTAAGGAGATTGCAGATAATTATCGTTTAGGTTGTCAAGTTAAGGTTAGAGAAGATATGGAGATTCATATTCCTGAAGAGATTTTTGGTATTAAAGAATGGGAAGCAGCAGTTGTATCTAATTATAATGTAGCCACATATATTAAAGAATTAATTATTGAAATACCAGAAGATATGAACTATAAAGCTGGAGGGTATCTTCAGATTAAGATTCCTAGATCTGAAATTAAATTTACAGATATGGATATAAGTGCGCACCCACAAGATCATCCTGGAGAACCAGATAAATTTGAGAAAGATTGGGAAGAAGGTAATTTTGCTATTAGAGATTTGGTAATGAAGAATGATGAGGAGATTGTTCGTGCTTATTCAATGGCATCATATCCTGCTGAGGGGAAGAAAATTATGTTAAATGTTCGAATTGCAGCTCCACCATGGGATACAGATAAAAATACTTGGGCAGATATTAATCCTGGGATAGCTTCTTCTTATCTTTTTAATTGTAAGTCAGGAGAGACTGTTACTATATCTGGTCCTTATGGAGAGTTTTTTATTAATGATAGCGATGCAGAAATGTTATATATTGGTGGTGGCGCAGGTATGGCCCCAATGCGATCTCATTTATACCAATTATTTAAAACTCTTAGGACAGGCCGTAAAGTTACCTTCTTTTATGGGGGCAGATCAAGAGCTGAGTTATTTTATATTGAGCATTTTCGATTATTGGAGAAAGAATTTCCAAACTTTAAATTTTATTTGGTTCTATCTGACGCAAAAGAAAACGATAATTGGAAAGAAATGCAAAATTTAAGTGATGAAGGAGATGGTTTTGTTGGCTTTGTACACCAAGTAGTCATTGATCAATTTTTAAGTCAACATGAATATCCAGAGGATCTTGAATTGTATTTCTGTGGACCACCACCGATGAATCAAGCGATACTGAAAATGGCAGATGATTGGGGGATACCTGATGAGAATGTTCGTTTTGATGATTTTGGAGTGTAGAAAAGGGCAAGCTACTTATATCGCACCGCTACAACCTAATACCCTTGCTACCTTCCGGTCCTGGGGGAGTTCATAGGGAGCTGGTCGTATAAGACTTGCCCTTAGGGGCGCAAAAATAAGATTATTCTTAAAAAGGTATGAGGAATTTTGTAAATCTATTTTTGTTTATATTTGCCTGATTTAATTTTAAAAAATTTCAGAATGAATTCAAGAAAATTTGCAATGAACTATGGTGCAGTTTTAGGATTGTGCTTAGTGGCGATTGCAGCTGTGATGTGGAGTTTCGGGATAGATAAAAATGGTTCATTAGTTCCGTCAATTTTAAATAATGGCTTGATAATTGCTGGTATTGTATATACTATTATTCAGTTTCGTGATACTGAGAATAGGGGCTTTATTTCTTATGGTGATTCCTTAAAATTAGGGACATCTGTTGCCTTTTTTTCTTCTGTCATTTTGGCTTTTTATACTTTTATCTTCATCAATTATATTTCTCCCAATACTTTGAATGAAATATTAGTACAAGCTGAACAAGCAATTTTGGAAAGCAATCCAGAAATATCTGATGATGAGTTGGATCTAGCATTGGAGATGACAAATAAATTTGTACAGCCACATTGGATGCTTATTTTGGGTGTTCTTGGAGGCACTTTTATGGGCTTTATTTATTCTTTGATTATCTCCATATTTGTTAAAAAGGATAATCCAAATGAAATAGTATAATGATGAATATTAGTTTAGTAATCCCTTTATTTAATGAGGAAGAATCTTTACAAGAGTTATGTGCTCTGATTGACAAAGTAATGCAAGAAAATAACTTTTCGTATGAAGTTATTTTAATTGATGATGGAAGTAAGGATAAATCCTGGAAAGTCATAGAACAAATCACTTCATCTAATCAAAATGTAAAGGGTATAAAATTTAGAAGAAACTATGGAAAATCAGCAGCATTAAATGTAGGGTTTTCCAAAGCAAAAGGTAAAGTAGTAATTACTATGGATGCCGATTTGCAGGATAATCCTAATGAAATTCCAGCACTATACAATATGATAGCTAAAGAGAGTTATGATTTAGTCTCTGGTTGGAAAAAGAAAAGGCATGACCCTATTTCCAAAACTATTCCTACTAAACTTTTTAATTGGGCAGCACGGAAGGCATCAGGTATCTATTTACATGATTTCAATTGCGGACTAAAGGCCTATAAAAATGCAGTTGTAAAATGCATTGAAGTAAGGGGTGAAATGCACCGCTATATTCCGGTAATTGCTAAGTGGGCAGGTTTTTCTAATATTACAGAAAAAGTAGTAGAACACCAAGCTAGAAGATATGGAGTAACAAAATTCGGAATGGAACGCTTTATCAATGGTTTTCTAGATCTAATGACCATTACTTTTGTTTCTCGTTTTGGTAAAAAACCAATGCACTTTTTTGGTGTTTTTGGTACTTTAATGTTTCTGCTTGGGTTTGGTTTTTTTAGCTATATAGGAGGTGCTAAATTATATGCTATGCTTGCTGATATTCCAGCAAAAAATATTGCTGAAATGTCAGGATTTTACATCGCTTTAACTTCCATGATTATTGGTGCACAACTATTCCTTTCTGGCTTTATTGCTGAAATGATTTCAAGAAATTCAGCCGACAGAAATAATTATCAAATTGAGGAAAAAATAGGAATCTGATGAAGATCACTATTTTAAGTACAGCATTTCCTTATCGTGGTGGAATTGCTGTTTTTACAGAGCGTCTTGCAAGGGCTTTTCAAGCGGAGAAAGATGATGTAAATATCAGTACTTTTTCGCTTCAATATCCTAATTTTCTATTTCCAGGAAAATCCCAATATTCATCTAGTGAAAAGCCAAAAGATTTAACTATTGTACAAGAAGTAAATTCTATCAATCCCTTCAATTGGATTCGACTGGGTTTAAAGCTAAAAAAACAAAAAGTAGACATTCTTGTTTTAAAATATTGGATTCCATTTATGGCGCCTTGTTTTGGCACTATTGCTAGGATTGTAAAAAGTAATAAGCATACCAAAGTAATTGTTGTAATTGATAATTTGATTCCTCATGAAAAAAGATTTGGAGATCATTTATTGAATACTTATTTTGTAAACAGTGTAGATGGTTTTGTGGCAATGTCTGAAAGCGTATTTAATGATCTGGCCCAATTTGATGCAAATAAGAAGAAAGTTTTAGGTGTTCATCCTTTGTATGATAATTTTGGAAAACCAATAAGTAAATCAGATGCAATTAAGCATTTAGATTTAGATAAGAATTATAAATACATGCTGTTTTTTGGGATTATCCGAAAATATAAAGGATTAGACATTTTATTGGAAGCATTTGCGGATACTTATCTGCAAAATCAGAATCTAAGATTAATAGTTGCTGGAGAGTTTTATGAAGACGAAAAACCCTATCATGATTTAATTGAAGAATACAATTTAAGTGATTCAGTGGTGTTGGCTACAAAGTTTATTCCCGATGAAATGGTGGTAGATTACTTTTGTGCTGCAGATATTATTGTGCAACCTTACAGAAATGCAACTCAAAGCGGGGTCACCCAAATTGCCTATCATTTTGAGAAACCAATGTTGGTTACTAATGTTGGAGGACTAAATGAGACAGTTCCTAATAAGAAAGTGGGCTATGTTTGCGAGCCAAATGCTAAGGATGTTGCTAATTGCTTGGTTGATTTCTTTTCAAAAGATAAAGAAGAAGAATTTATTGAAGGTGTAAAAGAAGAAAAATCAAAATATTCTTGGGATAAGATGATTAAAAATATTAAATATTTACATAGGCAGTTATTCTAATATTTTCTCACTTTTTTCTTTCTATATTTGCCAAAAATTATCATGATGAAAGAACTTCTTTTATTTTTATTTTGTATCCCTTTCTTTGCATTTAATCAAACGATAAATGAAGTAGATACAAAAGGGATGAAGCAAGGTGATTGGAAAAAAGCTTATGAAAACGGAAATACAAAATATGAAGGTAATTTTAAGGATGATATCGAGCAAGGGATTTTCAAATATTATTATAAAACAGGGGAGCTAAAAGGCACAAAAGAATTTTTCCATAAAGGCAAAGCAGCATCTGCTCATTTTTACAATAAGCAAGGAAATTTAATTGCATCTGGGCTTTACGTAAGTCAAAAGAAAGATAGCACTTGGCATTATTACAATGTTGATGAAATACTTATTTTATCTGAACAATTCAATGGTGGAAAATTAGATGGAATTACAAAAACATTTTATGAAGAGGGAGAAGTTTATGAAATAAAGAATTGGATAAATGGAGTTGAAAATGGCAAATGGGAGCAATTTTATACAGATGGACAATTAATAATGAGCACAACCTATAAAAATGGAATCTTAAGTGGAAAATACATTTATTATCATCCAAATGGAGAAATTGATTTTGAAGGTAACTATAAAAATAATGTAAAAGTAGGTGAGTGGTTTTATTTCTCAGAAGAAGGGGTGCAGGACACTATAATAAAATACAATGAGTAAAGGTAGAGTTTTAATGGCAATGAGTGGCGGTATAGACAGTACTATAGCTTCTCTTTTATTACATGAAGAGGGTTATGAGGTAATTGGTTTAACCATGAAAACTTGGGATTATGCAAGCTCTGGTGGTAGTAAGAAAGAAACGGGTTGTTGTAGTTTAGATTCTATTAATGATGCACGCCAATTGGCTGTAGATTGTGGTTTTCCACATACTATTTTAGATATTCGAGAGGAATTTGGTGATTTTATTATTGATAATTTTGTGGATGAATATATTGCAGGACGCACGCCAAATCCTTGTGTACTATGCAATACACACATTAAATGGGAAGCATTATTAAAAAGAGCAGACATGCTCGGTTGTGAATTTATTGCTACAGGCCATTATGCTCAAATTCGCAAAGAAAATGGCAGGTATGTTGTTTCTAAAGGGCTGGATGAAAGCAAAGATCAATCTTATGTACTTTGGGGCGTAAAACAAGAGTGTCTGAATAGAACCATTTTCCCTATGGGAAAATTTCATAAAAAAGACATTAAACAAATGGCAATTGATAGGGGTTATAAAGCTTTGGCTGCAAAAAGTGAGAGTTATGAAATCTGCTTTATCCCTGATAATGATTACAGAAGTTTCCTCAAAAGAAGGGTAAATGGCTTAGAAAAGAAAGTTAAAGGAGGAAATTTTGTATCGCTAAATGGAGATGTTGTAGGCACGCATGATGGATATCCTTTTTATACTATTGGACAAAGAAAATTAGGCGTTTCATTAGGAAATAATCCTACTTATGTAGTGGGAATAAATCCAGAAAACAATACAGTTGTTGTGGGTACAAAATCGGATTTAAAGAAACAAGAAATGTATGTGCGAGAAATCAATTATGTAAAGTATCCCAGAATTGAAGATGGGATGCAGTGTTTGGTAAAAGTTCGATACAAACACAAGGGAGAAATGGCAAGTATTACTAATGATGGTGAGAATTTGAAAGTCGTTTTTCATCAAAAAGTAGAAGGTATTGCCCCTGGGCAATCAGCAGCCATTTATGAAGGTGATGATCTAATTGCTGGTGGATTTATTATGAAAAAATAATATGCATAAGATCTTTCTTTTACTTTTTATCTCCATTTCTACTTTTGCTCAGCAAGATTCTATTACTTATAAATATTGGGTAGAATTTACGGATAAAGATAATTCTGTTTTTTCTGTAAATAATCCTGAATATTTTCTTTCTCAAAGAGCAATTGAAAGAAGGAATAGTCAAAATATTTCCATTCAGATTCAAGATTTACCAATTAACAATTGGTATGTAGATAGCATCAGAAATTTGGGCTTTGAAATAATAAATTGTTCGAAATGGTTTAATGGAGTTATGCTTACAACAAATGACTCTTTACTTAGCAATAAGATTGACTTGCCATTTGTGAAAAGTATTTATTATTTTGGAAACTGGAACAAGAACAAATCAAATCAGAAAATAAAATCAAAATTTGAAACAGATTTTAGCAAGGTAGATTATGGAGAGTCCTTTAATCAATTAGCTATGCTAAAAGGAGATATTTTGCATAACAAGAATCTAAAAGGAGGAGGGCTCGTCATTGCAGTTTTGGATGCTGGCTTTAACAAAGTAAATCAAATGGATGCATTTGAAAAGTTATTTTCTAACAACAGAATTCTTGGCACTAGAGATTTTGTAAAAAAAAATAATGATGTTTTTCAGGGGCATTCACATGGAATGATGGTTCTTTCTACAATGGGATCTGAGAATGAAGAGCAAATAATTGGCACTTCTCCTGAGGCTTCTTTCTGGCTTTTACGTTCGGAAGATGGAGATTCTGAAAATTTGATTGAGGAGTATAATTGGCTTTGTGCAGCTGAATTTTCTGATAGCGTGGGAGCAGACATCATTAATTCTTCATTGGGTTATACCACTTTTGATGATGATAATCAGAATCACACTTATTCCGATATGGATGGAAGGACTACTCCTGTAAGTATTGCTGCAAATATTGCAAGCAGAAAAGGAATGATTGTAGTTTCTTCTGCAGGGAATTCTGGTTCTAATAGTTGGCATTATATTGGTGCCCCTGCTGATGCAGATAGTATTTTATCGATTGGCGCAATAGATGAGAATAGGGATTTTGCATGGTTTTCTTCTTATGGACCAACTTCTGATGGTAGAGTTAAACCTACTGTTGTTGCCCAAGGAAGAAATACCATTGTTGCAACTTCAGATAATGGAGTTTTGGCAGGTAATGGCACCTCTTTTTCTTCTCCTGTAATAGCTGGAATGACTGCTTGCCTTTGGCAAGCCCACCCAAACAGAACAAATATGGAAATAATTAATGCAATTATTCTAAGTAGTCATTTGCATGAGAATCCTAATGATTCATTGGGCTATGGTTTGCCTAATTTTGCTTTGGCTGATTTACTTTTAACAGCGCCAAGAAACCAATCAATTTCTGAGATAATTGCAATTGTGCCAAATCCAATAAGTTCAAATTCTCACCTTTATGTTTATGTATCTAATACAAATGTAATGAGTATGGAGGCTTATGATATAAAAGGAAATAGAATTAATAAATTCAACTTTTCTCTTACGCCACAAAGCAACAATCAAATCAACCTCTCTTTTTTAAGAAAAAATGCAGTTGGTACTTATCTTTTAAAAATACGAATCGCAGGTCAAGAGTTTGTGGAAAAAG
>CAWVYN010000029.1:0-7656 GCA_963934425.1 uncultured Flavobacteriales bacterium
ATAAACATTCCTATCATTGTAGATCCTAAAACCAAGAATTTCAAATCCTATAAGGATTGTGCTATTTTCAAGCCAAATTTGAAAGAAATTAAAACAGGTTGCAATATTAATTTTGATGAAAATAATATGTCTGAAATTCATTCTGCTACAAAAAATTTACTTAAAATGATAAATGCAAAAGGTATTTTACTTACCCTTTCAGAAAAAGGAGTTTGTATGCAAACAGCCGATAATTTTACACATACAAAAGCAGAAAAACGGAATATTATTGATGTGTCTGGAGCTGGGGACACAGTTATATCAACAGCTGCGCTTTGCCTTGCTGCAAAAACTGATTCGGTTATTTTATCACAATTTGCTAATTTGGCTGGTGGTTTGGTATGCGAGAAAGTTGGAGTAGTTCCTATTGAAAAAACTTTACTTCTTACTTCTGCCATTTCCTATTTTACTAATTAGATGTCAATAGAAATAAACAAACCAAAAGGAAAATTCGGAACAACACCTGTTTTTATGGCTTCCATTTCGACTATTTTGGGAGCTATCTTGTTCTTGAGATTTGGTTATGCCGTAGGAAATGTAGGTTTTATGGGTGCTTTGGGAATTATCCTTTTGGGGCATTTGGTTACCGTACCTACTGCTCTTGCTATTGCTGAAATTGCCACCAACAGAAAAGTAGAAGGTGGTGGTGCATATTATATTATTTCTCGTTCTTTCGGATTAAATATTGGTGCAACAATAGGAATTGCACTATATCTTTCCCAAGCTATATCTGTATCTTTTTATGTCATAGCTTTTGCGGAATCCTTTTATCCTTTTGCTTTATTTTTAATAGAAAATTATGCTAGTATCCCACAATTTGTTGCAGATATTATACTAGATAAAAGAATGATAGGAATAATTTCCATGGGAATTCTTTCCTTATTAATGCTTACAAAAGGTGCAAATATTGGCATAAAAGCACTCTATGGAATAGTTTCAGTCCTTTTTGTTTCCTTGCTATTTTTCTTTATAGGAAGCCCTATTGAAGGATATCGTTTTGCTGATGTTAGCTTTGTAGAAAGTATTAGGAATTCTGATGATTTCTTTTATGTTTTTGCTATTATTTTTCCAGCTTTTACTGGCATGGCTGCTGGCTTGGGGCTTTCAGGAGATTTGAAAAATCCTAAATCTTCTATTCCAAGAGGAACTATCTGGGCAACCATTATTGGTATTGCTGTTTATGTTTTGGTTGCTTTCAAATTAGTGCTTTCAGCTCCACTTCAAAGTTTGGGTACTGATCAGCTTATCATGAGTAGAATTGCTATTTGGGGACCAATTATTCCTATTGGATTAGCTTGCGCATCTATTTCGTCTGCATTGGGTTCTGTTATGGTTGCTCCAAGAACGCTTCAAGCATTGGGGTTTGATAATATTTTTCCGTTAAGAAAACTAAATAATTGGATGGCAAAAGGAAGAGAAAAAGATAACGAACCAATCAATTCATCAGTTATTACTTGTATTTTGGCTTTGGTTTTTGTGGTAGTTGGCGATATCAATATGGTAGCACAACTTATCGCTATGTTTTTTATGATTACTTATGGTGCTATTTGTGCTATTTCTTTTTTAGAACATTTCTCAGGAGATCCGTCTTATCGTCCTGCTTTTAAGTCCAGATGGTACATTTCTCTGATTGGAGCTGTTTTATCGATTTGGTTAATGTTCAAAATGGATACTTTATTTGCCATCTTATCGATAATTTTAATGATACTCTTTTATATTTATATTAGTAGGAATTCAACAGATAAAAGGGAAATTGTTAGTTTATTTCGAGATGTATTAGTGCAATTTGCAAGGGAGATTCAGATTTTTATTCAGAAAAAAGGAGATGATGAAGAAAGTCTGCATTGGAGACCTTTTGTTATAAGCATTAATGAAGATTCATTTGAAAGAAAAGATGCCTTTGATATGTGTAGATGGATTTCTTTCAAATACGGTTTTGGTACTTATATTCATTATATAAATGGCTATTTAAGTAAGGACACCTTCAAACAGTCCAAAGAGGTATTAAAACAACTTCTAAAAGATGAAAAAGTATCTAAAAGTAATGTGTATGTAGATACTATTATTTCACCTTCTTACACCTCTGCGCTAGCCCAAGTTATTCAACTTTCCTCTATTTCTGGTAAAGGGAATAACCTTATTTTATTAGCTTATGAAGAAAACGAAAAGGAAAGATTTACAGATATTATCAGTAATTTTAAGCTACTTCAATCCACTGACTTTGATGTAGCAATTTACAAAACGAATGAAGTAAGAAAAAATAAAATGGAAGAAATCCATGTTTGGATTTCATCAAGGGATTATGAAAATTCAAATATGATGATTTTACTTGGTTATATTATTTCCTCTCATCGGGATTGGAAAGATGCAAAAATCAAAGTTTTCTCTATTTATCCAAATCAAGATGAATTTGAAAATTACAAAAAAAGAATGTTCTCCTTTATTGAATCAGGGCGTTTGCCTATTTCTCCACTCAACCTTAAAATGATCCCTCAAAATGAACATTCAGGCATTAAATCCATAATTAACAAGCATTCAGAAAAAGCAGATCTAACCATTGTTGGTTTTAGAAGTGAAATAGTTAAGAAACAAAGATTAGCGGCGTTTGAAGGTTATGAAAAGTTAGGAAATATACTATTTGTAAATAGTTTGAAAGGTAAGGAAATTGAATGATAAAACCACAACAAAACTCCTCAAGATCAAAGAAAAAGCAAGTTGCTGATATGTTTGATAATATTGCAAGAAGTTATGACTTCTTAAATCATACTCTTTCTTTTGGTATGGATTTTTATTGGAGAAAAAAAGCCATTGAGAAACTTACAAATAAGCCAAAAATAATTTTGGATGTGGCGTGCGGAACAGCTGATTTTGCCATTGCTGCAAGCAGGCTAGAAAAAACACAAATAACAGGAATAGATATCTCCAAAAAAATGCTGGAGATAGGTAGAAAAAAAGTAGAACAGAAAGGATTAAAAAAACAAATAAAATTACAATTGGCTGACTCGGAAAACTTGCCTTTTGAGAGTAATAGTTTTGATGCTATAACGGCTGGTTTTGGTGTTAGAAATTTTGAAAATTTGGAATTAGGATTATTGGAAATGAAAAGGGTTTTAAATGAAAACGGAATAGCCGTAATTTTAGAGCCATCCAAACCCAAAGTTTTTCCTATAAAGCAAACTTACAGTATTTATTTTCATCATATTTTACCATTTTTTGGGCAGTTGATTTCAAAAGATAAAAGAGCCTATAATTATCTGCCAGAATCGGTAGATGCATTCCCTGAAAATGAGAAATTTATAGAAATTTTGAAAAAAGTTGGCTTTAGCAAAGTCGAATACATACCACTCACGCTTGGAATAGTTTCTCTTTATATTGCAATAAAATAAATGATAAAGCGTTTTTTGGCTGAAATGAAAAAATTAGTAAAAATCATATTACCTATTTTGTTTATCGCAAATATACCTTTGCAAATTTTTGGGCAAAAACATCCCAAATTGCAAAACTTAGTTAGATACGATAACAAAAAAATTCATTTTGGATTTACTATGGGTATTAATTCCATGGATTTCAGCATAAAACAAATAGCCAATATTACTAACTTTGATAGTTTGTATGTATTAGAATCCCAAAATCAGAAGGGTTTTAATTTAGGAATTGTTTCTAATTTGAGATTAGGAAAAGCATTCGATTTAAGATTTTTACCGAGATTGGTATTTTCAGAACGAATTATTGAATACTCCTTTTTAGACGGTCACAAAAGAATCTATACACAAAGTAAACCCATTGAATCTACTTTTATTGATTTTCCAATTCTGATAAAATACAAATCAGAACGATATAATAACTTCAGGACTTATTTGCTTGGGGGAATGAAATACGGAATGGATATTGCCTCACAAAAAGATATTGATGATGAGGGGCAAAAAATTGTAAAGCTTAAAAAGAACGATTTGGCTATTGAAATAGGTTTTGGAATGGATTTTTATTTGGAATATTTTAAATTTTCTCCACAAATAAAACTGAGTTTTGGTGTGATCAATTTGCTTTCGGAGGATGAAACTATTTATACAAAATCAGTAGAAAAACTCACTACAAACGCTTGGTTACTTTCTTTCACCTTTGAGTAATAAAAACTGAAAAAACTTAATCCTAGCGCTTAAACTCATAAAGCAAGATAGAAGTTGCAATCGCAACATTAAGCGATTCTATTCCTGTTTTTTCACTTCTTATTCCTATTTTTTCACTTATCAATTCGCTTAATTTAGTAGAAATTCCAAGGGATTCATTACCCATAACAAGTAGAGCGTTTTCTTCTAAATCGAGAGCTGAAATATTTTTTCCATCCATAAAGGCCCCATAAATAGGAAAATTATCTGGTAATTTTTTTATCACTTTTTCGATATCAGTATAATAAACATTTACTCTAAGAAAAGATCCCGTTGTAGCTTGAATTACTTTTGGATTGTAAAGCTCCACTGAAGGATTGGAGCAAATAATATTTTCAACCCCAAACCAATCGCAAACTCTTATAATAGTTCCTAAATTCCCAGGATTTTTTATATTATCCAATACCAATGTAAGTCCTTTTTTAATTAATGAAATCTCCAAATCTCTTTTGGGTATTTCTGCAATTGCTACCACCTTGTTTGGCGACTTAAGCGTACTTATTCTTTTCAAATCTTTTTCAGAAATGATATGAATCTCAATAGCCTTTTTTACTGATTGAATCCAGTCTTTTGTTGCGAAAATTGCTTTCACATTAAAATCAGATCTTAAAAGCTCATTCACTATTTTCTCTCCTTCAACAACAAAACAATTATGCGTGTCTCTATTTTTTTTGAGATGCAATGAGCAAATATATTTTATCTGATTCTTTGTAATCATTTAAAGGAAAAATATAATAATTGCCAATGATAAGAAATTATTCTAAAAATAAAGGCAGATGTTTTAACATTATTATAATTTTGTGCCTTGAAAATTGATGTAAATAATTAAAATCTAAAAAAATCATGAGTAATGTAAACCAGCTAAAAGAAATAGCTACTAATTTAGTTCGAAAAGGGAAAGGAATATTGGCAGCAGATGAGAGTAATCCTACATGTAAAAAAAGATTTGATTCAATAGGAGTCAAATCTAGTTTTGATAGCAGAAATGAATACCGAGATGTCTTATTCACTTCAGATGGGATTGAGGATTTTATTAGTGGCGTGATACTGTTTGATGAAACGTTAAGACAAAGTACAACGTGTGATAAAAAAATTCCTTTTACTGAATTGTTAAATTCAAAAGGTATTATCCCTGGTATAAAAGTAGATAAAGGGGCGGCTAGTCTTGAGGGGTTTCTGAACGAAAAAGCAACTGCTGGTTTAGATGGATTGGATGAAAGATTAGCAGAGTACTATTCACTTGGAGCAAGATTTGCAAAGTGGAGAGCAGTAATAACTATAGGAGATGATATCCCTTCAGATGCTTGTGTACAAGCTAATGCCCATTCACTTGCACGTTATGCCTCTAAGTGTCAGCAAGCAGGTATCGTTCCAATTGTTGAACCAGAAGTTCTTATGGATGGAACACATACAATTGAGAAATGTAATATGGTTACAAACAGTACGCTTAAAATAGTTTTTGAGCAACTTAGTATTTATAATGTTTTACTTGAAGGAATTGTTTTAAAGCCTAATATGATTATCTCAGCAATTGATTGTGCTGTTCAGGCAGATATAGAAAAAGTGGCGGATATGACTTATGCTTGTTTAAAAGAAAATGTTCCTGAAAATGTACCAGGAATTGCTTTTCTATCAGGTGGACAAAGTGGAGATTTAGCTACATCTCATCTGAGAAAAATGAATGAAAAATACAAAGCTATGCCTTGGAATTTAACTTTTTCCTATGGAAGAGCGCTTCAACATGATGCTTTGAATACTTGGAAAGGTGAAAATGAAAATAGAAAATCGGCTCAGAAATCATTTCTAGTAAGGGCAAAAAATAATAGTTTGGCTACTTTTGGTAGGGATGTTGAAATTTTAGAATCACGATAAAAATAACTAGAAAAAATCCAAAATAAAAAATATGGGTTGGTTTAAAAGAATAAAAGAAGGAATAACAACTTCTACTAACGAAAAAAAGGAAACCCCAGAGGGATTGTGGTACAAATGCCCAAAATGCAAAACCATTATTACTACCAAGGAGCACAAACAACAATTATACGTGTGTTTAAATTGCAATTATCACCACCGAATTCATGCCAAAGAATATTTCAGAATTTTGTTTGACAGGAATGAGTTTAAGGAATTAGATGCAAAAATGGTGTCAAAAGATCCGCTAGGATTTAAGGATTCTAAAAAATATACCGACAGATTAAAACAAAATCAGGAAAATACTGGGCTAAAAGATGCTATAACATCTGCCTATGGAAAAATGAATGGAGAAAATATAGTAATTGCTTGTTTTAATTTCAATTTTATTGGTGGATCAATAGGTTCTGTGGTTGGAGAAAAAATTTCAAGAGCAATTGATTATGCAAGAGAAAGCAAATCTCCAATCATTATTATTTCAAAATCAGGTGGAGCAAGGATGATGGAGGCAGCCTTTTCCTTAATGCAATTAGCTAAAACTTCCGCAAAATTAGCACAGCTTTCTAATGAGAAACTGCCTTATATTTCTCTATTAACTGACCCAACCTTTGGAGGTGCAACTGCCTCTTTCTCCATGCTTGGAGATATGAATATTGCCGAACCAAATGCACTTATCGGGTTTGCAGGACCAAGAGTAGTAAAAGAAACAATAGGAAAAGATTTACCAGAAGGATTCCAAACTTCTGAATTTTTACTAGAACACGGTTTTTTAGATTTGATAGTAGAGAGAAAAAAATTAAAAACAAAACTAAGCCAGATTTTACGCATAATAAAAGCATAAGTTTATTTGTAGTAAAAGAGTTTTTTTATCCAAAAGTATTTTCTAAATTTGCAGCCCATTAAAATTAAAGATTTAAAAGAGAAAGTATGCGTGTAACAACAGAAGAAAAGGAAGGATTATTCAAAAAATTTGGTAAGAACGACAAAGATTCTGGCTCGGTATATAGCCAAGCGGCTTTGTTTACTGAAAGAATCAAACATCTAACAGCACACTTAAAAGAAAACAGAAAGGATTATTCCACACAAAGATCATTACAATTAATGGTTGGTAAAAGAAGAAAATTATTAGATTACCTAAAAAGAAAAGATATCCTTTCGTATAGAGAGTTGATTAAAGATCTAAAACTCCGAAAATAAAACATAAAAGGCAAGTTTATTTGCCTTTTTTAATTCATTAACAAAATAGAATAGAAAATTAAGAAAATGTCATATAACGAAATAAAAAAAATAATAAAATTAGATGATGGAAGAGAAATAACCATCACGACAGGAAAATTAGCAAAACAAGCAAATGGTTCGGTAGAAATCAGAATGGGAAAAACTCATATACTAGCCACTGTTGTGTCTAGTAAAGAAGCTAGGGATGGAGTAGATTTTTTACCATTAACTGTTGATTATAGAGAGAAATTTGCCGCTGATGGTAGATTTCCTGGCGGATTCTTAAAAAGAGAAGCAAGACCAACTGACCAAGAAATTTTGGTTA
>CAWVYN010000030.1:0-7625 GCA_963934425.1 uncultured Flavobacteriales bacterium
TCACAAGCTTCTTCTTCTATTCTTGTTTTAAATCCCATTACTTTAACGGTATTTGCTTTGTCGCAAAATTCAAAAGTAACCAATAAGTCCATTTCGTTTATCTTATTCTGCACCACAAAATATTTACATGGTTTGCTGTCTTTTTCACTTAAATCAAAAATCACTTCTCCATTTTCTAATACTTGAAGTAGTTCTGCTTCTGACAAATTATAATATGCCAATTGACATACTGCTTTTGTCGAAAAAGTAGTGCTGTCATTATGTAAATGATAAATCACTCTTTTATCCATATTGAAATAATCAATATAGTCATAAAAAGTTTTTCTCAATCTGTTCTCAGGACCCATTGAAAGAAAAATTATACTGATTAAGACTCCAATTCCAAAAAATAAAAATCTTCTTACCATCTGTATTTACATGATCAGATTTAGGTTTTTGTAAGGCATATCAAACATACTTCCCAGGACTGCACTAGTTAGCATGCCTTTGTGTGCGTAAACACCAGAGCGCAGTCCCGAATTTTGCTTTAGAAAATCATCAACACCTCCTGCCATGCCAATTTGTAGTAAAGTAGGAGCTAAAATATTACTAATAGCAAAACTGGCAGTTCTAGAAACTCTTGAAGAAATATTCGGCACACAATAATGCACCACATCAAATTTTCGGTATGTTGGCTTTTTATGATTGGTAACTTCTGAAGACTCAAAACAACCACCTTGATCTATACTTACATCTACAATCACAGCTCCTGATTTCATCTTTTTTACCATCTCTTCACTTACCACACAAGGTGTTCTTCCATCATCAGCTCTGAGTGCGCCAATTACAACATCTGCTCGCATGAGAGCTTTTTGCAATGCTTTTGGTTGCAAAATGGATGTGCTTACTCTCTGACTTATAATTTCTTGTAATCTTCTTAATTTTGTAATTGAACTATCAAAAACACGAACGGAAGCGCCTAAGCCTAGTGCTGTTCTTGTTGCAAATTCGCCAACTGTTCCAGCCCCAAGCACCACTACTTCTGTTGGAGAAACACCACTCACTCCTCCAAGCATCAATCCCTTACCAGAATTAACATTACTCAAATATTCGGCTGCAATAAGTATTGCTGTATTTCCGGCAATTTCGCTAATACTTCTAATAAGAGAAAGAATGCTATTTTCATCTTTTATGTATTCATAAGCCAAAGCAGTAATCTCGCTTTTTAAAAGTAGATTAATATATTTTTCATCAATAGTGGTAAGTTGTAAAGCAGAAATGAGAGTTTGCCCTTTTTGCATCATTTTAATCTCAGAAGTTGTTGGTGGTTCTATTTTTAAGATAACATTCGCCTTATAAACATCCTTAATATTATAAACAATAGTTGCTCCAGAATGAGAATAATCTTCATCTGAAAAATTAGCATTCACACCGGCCCCTTTTTCTATCACAATTTTATGTCCATTACTTACTAGTAAAGCAACAGCGTCTGGAGATAAACTAACCCTGTTTTCTTGATAGGAAATCTCTTTTGGAATTCCAATGTAAAGAGATTTAAAATGCTTTTTTACTTCCAACATTTCTTCTTGTGGCAGAAGGCCAGTGAAAGTTGCTATGTTTTTACTTTTTTTCATGATGTAATTACTTTAATAATTCTACATTCTTTATTCTTTCTCATTTGAACTTGTACAAAATTATCACTTAATAGTTTCTCTGCTTTTTCAGGCCATTCAATAAAACAATAATTGTCAGAGTAAATATATTCTTCCAGTCCTAAATCAAATAACTCTTCTTGATTCTTTATTCTGTAAAAATCAAAATGATATAAAGAATCTCCATCCTTATTTTGATACTCATTTACTACAGAGAAAGTCGGACTTGTCACCACATCTTGCACATTTAAGGCCTTACAAATGGACTTTATCAGAGTAGTTTTCCCCACTCCCATTTCTCCGAAAAATACAATTTTTTTTTCACTTTCAAAAACTTCTACAATTGCTTTTGCAACTTCATCTAATTCTTGCACTTTTTTTGCGTAAAATATTTTACTCATTTTTACTTGGGTTCCAATGTAATAATTGGAATTAACATTTCTTCCAATGAAATCCCACCATGCTGAAAAGTATCCTTAAAATATTGCACAAACTGATTATAGTTATTCTGATAAACAAAAAACATATCCTCTTTGGCAAAAATATATTTTGTGCTCACATTTTGCTGAGGCAAATGAAATTCAGCAGGTTTTTCCACTTCCAAAACATCTGATTTTATGTAATTCAGATTTTTACCTTGTTTGTATCGTAAATTGGAATTCACATTTCTATCCCCAATTACTTTAGATGGTCTTTTCACATTTACCGTTCCATGATCGGTTGTAATAATCATTTTAGCACCTTGTTTTGCAATCTGCTTCATAATATCCCTTAGTGGAGAATGCTCAAACCAAGAAGCAGTAAGTGAGCGATAAGCGGAATCATCTTCTGCTAGTTCTTTAATCACTTTCATATCTGTTCGGGCATGAGAGAGCATATCCACAAAATTATATACAATCACATTTAAGTTGTTGTGTTTCATGTTTCCAATTTGATTCACTACTTTTTTACCGTAATCTATATTGGTAATCTTAGAATAACTTAATTTACAATCTGCATGCCCTAATCTTTGTAACTGATCAAGCAAGAAGTCTTCCTCAAACATGTTTTTTCCTCCTTCATCTTCATCATTTTTCCATTTTCCTGGAAAGCGTTTTTCCATTTCTAGAGGAAGCAAACCGGAGAAAATTGCATTTCTAGAATATTGGGTGGCAGTAGGCAAAATACTATAATAAATTTCTTCCTTTTTCACTCTAAAATCATTTTGAATCATTGGCTCAATGATTTTCCATTGGTCGTATCTCAGATTATCAATTAGAATAAAATAGAGTGGTTTTTTATCTAATAATGGACTAACATTCTTTCGTATTAAATTATGCGATAACAGTGGAGCATCCACCCCATTTATCCAATCTTTATAATTTTCTTTTACAAAACGAAAAAATTGAGTGTTTGCCTCTTGTTTTTGCATGGAAAGAATTTCTTCCACACTTTCTTCTCCTGATTTTTCAATCTCTAACTCCCAAAATATGAGTTTCTTAAATACTTCTATCCACTCTTGTTTATTTAAATTTTCCGATAGTCGCATACCAATATTTCTGAATTCTTGTTGGTAGTTGATGGTAGTACGTTCTCCAACCAAACGTTTGCTATCAATATTCTTTTTTATGGATAGTAATATCTGATTCGGATTTACTGGCTTTATTAAATAATCAGAAATTTTTGAACCAATTGCCTCCTCCATTATACTTTCTTCCTCACTTTTTGTAATCATAATAATGGGGATATTTGGCCTTATAGCCTTCATTTTCACAAGGGTTTCTAATCCTGTATATCCTGGCATATTTTCATCTAGAAAAACTAAATCAAAAATGCTTTCATTAAAGCGATCTAATGCCTCGTCTCCACTTTTAGCTGTTACGACATCATAGCCCTTTTGCTCTAAAAAAATGATATGTGGTTTTAAAATATCAATCTCATCATCCGCCCAAAGTATACTTATCATATTTTATTATTTATGTTTTACAAAAATTAAAAAAAATCCGTTATTTGCCTATATGCTTTCAAGAAAAAAAGATAAAATTATAAACGATCCAATTTATGGTTTCGTACAAATAGAGAAAGGAATTATTTTTGATCTTGTTGAACACCCCTTTTTTCAAAGATTAAGAAGGATTTCGCAATTAGGATTATCGTATTTAGTTTATCCGGGTGCTTATCACACTCGTTTTCATCATGCAATTGGCTGTGTTTTTTTAATGAACAAAGCCATTGATCAAATCCGGAAAAAGGGACATAAAATAACTGGAAAAGAGGCAGAAGCTGTCTGTATTGCTATTTTGTTACATGATATCGGACATGGACCTTTTTCGCATACTTTGGAAAAAAGCATAGTTAATCATATAAATCACGAAACACTTTCATTGCTTTTTATGCAAGAATTAAATAAGCAATTTAAAGGAAAACTAACTTTAGCCATTCAAATTTTTAAAGATGAATACAAAAAGAAATTTTTGCATCAATTAGTTTCTAGTCAATTGGATATGGACCGTTTAGATTATTTGAAAAGAGATAGTTTTTATTCAGGAGTACAAGAAGGCGTAATTGGAACCGAAAGAATTATAAATATGCTAAATGTGGTAGATGACAACTTAGTAATTGAGGAGAAAGGCATTTATTCTATTGAAAAATTCTTGATTGCAAGGCGGCTGATGTATTGGCAAGTTTATTTACACAAAACTGTCCTTTCAGCTGAAAACACGCTAATAAAAATTTTAAAAAGAGCAAGAGAACTAATCAAAGAAAAAAAAGAAATTTTTGCAACTTCTGCACTACTTTCCTTTTTGAAAAATAACTTCACAAAAAAGGATTTTGAAAATAATACACAACTTTTACAACAATTCGCAAAATTGGACGACCATGATATTTACGCTTGCTTAAAACAATGGATGAATCATGAAGATATTGTGCTTTCCAAATTATCGAATATGATAATTAATAGGAAATTATTAAAAGTAAAGATTCAAAACAAACCTTTCTCACAGAAAGCAATAGCGGATAAAAAAACAGCCGTAATGCAGAAATTAAATTTACATAAAAATTTAGCAGACTATTTTGTTTTTTCAGACAAAATAAGTAATAGCGCATATAGTTATGAGAAAGCAAAAATCAATATTTTGTTAAAAGATGAGAACATAAAAGAATTAAAAGATGCTTCTGATAAAACTTTGAATCAGATGCTTAGCAAAAAAGTAAATAAATTTTTCCTCTGTTATGTCAATATAAAGCAATTATAACTGCTCTGGCTTATTAAATTTTCTTTACTGATTTTAGATAAGAAAAAACAATAAGAATTATTAAATTTGCAACCATGAAATTTACCGCTAAAGAAATAGCAGAGATTCTAGCAGGAAAAATTGTAGGAAATCCTGAGACGGAAGTTCAATCCTTGGCTAAAATAGAGGAAGGTAAAAAGGGAGATTTATGTTTTTTATCGAATAAAATATATACCCCTTTTATTTACAAAACAAAAGCATCAGTTGTAATTGTAAATAAAGATTTCAAAGCAGAAAATAAAATATCCTCTACGCTTATTCTTGTTGAAGATGCTTATCATGGTTTTAGTAAGCTATTAGAAATTTACAATAAAATGAAAAATAGCAAAAAAGGCATTGATAAACTGTCAAAAATTGAAGATTCTGCCAGAATAGGAAAAGATGTTCTTGTAGGAGCGTTTACATATATTGGGGAAAATGCAAATATTAGCGATAATGTAAAAATCTATCCAAATTGTTTTATTGGTGAAAATGTAACGATTGCAAATAATAGTATTTTATATCCAGGAGTTAAAATATACCATGATTGTGAAATTGGAAAAGATAATATTCTGCATTCTGGAGTAATAATTGGATCTGATGGTTTTGGATTTTCTGCTGATAAAAATAATGAATTTAATAAAATTTCTCAAATTGGAAATGTAGTCTTAAAGGATGATGTGGAAGTTGGTGCAAACACAACAATTGATAGGGCAACAATGGGCTCTACACTTGTTGAAAAAGGAGTGAAATTGGATAATTTAATACAAATTGCTCATAATGTAGAGGTTGGAGAAAATACGGTAATTGCATCACAAACTGGAATTGCTGGCTCAACAAAAATTGGGAAAAATTGTATGATTGGTGGCCAATCTGCCATTGTTGGGCATATTACAATAGCGGATCATGTAAAGATTGCAGGGCAAAGCGGAGTGGCGGCAAGTATCACAGAAAAAGGGAAAGTTGTACAAGGGCCTTTAGCTTTTGATATTAAGGATTTTCAAAGAAGCTATATTATTTTCAAGAAACTACCGGAGATTTATAAAACAATCTCAGAAATTAAGAAATCATTTTTATTGGACAATAAGAAATAAAAGATGAGCGAGAAACAAATAACTATAAAAGAAAGGGTTTCTGTAAGTGGAGTTGGCTTGCATACTGGAGTTGAATGCAGACTGACTTTTGTTCCTGCGAAAGAGGATTCTGGTATCAGATTTCAAAGAATTGATTTGGAAGATAAGCCCATTATTGAGGCAAATGTCGATTTGGTTTCTAGCACTAATAGAGGAACTACAATAAAAAAGAATAGTGTAAGCATTCATACTACTGAACATGTCTTAGCGGCTATAACAGGTGCGCAGATCGATAATCTGCTAATTGAGATTAATGCAGCAGAAACACCTATTTTAGATGGGAGTGCAATTGGATTTACTAATGCCCTTAAGAAAGCTGGAATTAAAACCCAAACTAAAAATAAAAGCTATTTTGAAGTAAAAAGAAGAATCTCTTACAAAGATGAAGAATCAGGAAGTGAAATTATAATAACACCTTCTGATAAATTAAAAGTAGAAGTAGAAATTGATTACGATTCTAATACTTTGGAAAAACAAAATTGCATTTTGGAAGATATTCATGATTTTGAAGATGAATTTTCTTCCTCTAGAACATTTTGTTTTTTGCACGAATTAGAAGATTTACTAGAAAATAACTTGATAAAAGGTGGTAACTTAAATAATGCAATTGTAATAGTCGACAGAGATATTAAAGAGAAAGATCTCGCTCAGCTAGCTACTACTTTTAATAAGAAAAATATTGCTGTTCAGGAAAAAGGGATTCTCAATAATCTGGAACTAAGGCATCAAAACGAACCGGCGAGACATAAACTACTAGATGTAGTTGGAGACTTAACCTTAATTGGAAAAAATATAAAAGGACATATAACTGCAAAAAAACCAGGACACACAAGCAATGTTGCTTTTGCTAAAAAGATTAAAAGAATAATGGAAGAAGAAATAAAAAACACTGCACCTGAGATTGATTTCAATACAGAGCCTCTTTATGATAGAAAAAAAATAAAAACAATTCTGCCACATAGAGAACCTTTCCTTTTTATTGATGAAGTAAGAGAAATAGGCAAAGATTATATTGTGGGTGTAAAATTTGTAAATCAAAAAGAAGATTATTTTAAAGGCCATTTCCCTGGAGAGCCGGTTATGCCAGGAGTATTGCAAATTGAAACTATGGCTCAAGTTGGTGGTATCCTTATACTTAGTACCGTAGAAAATCCAGAGAATTTTCTTACCTTTTTTATGAAAATTGAGAATGTAAAATTCAAAAGAAAAGTGGTGCCAGGTGACACAATAGTATTTCGACTAAACCTAATCTCACCAATTAGGAGAGGGCTTTGCCAAATGCACGGTAAAGGTTTTGTAAATGGAAAAATTGTAGTAGAAGGAGATTTGTTAGCGCAAATAGCACCAAAAAAATAGATATGCATCAACCACTATCATATGTAGATTCTGGAGCAAACATTGCAAGAAATGTGGTGATTGAGCCCTTTGTGACTATTGAAAAAAATGTGAATATTGGAAGCGGAACTTGGATTGGAAATAATGTAACCATAATGGAAGGAGCAACCATTGGAAAAAATTGCAGAATATTTCCGGGGGCTGTTATTTCCGCTATTCCACAAGATTTAAAATTTAGTGGAGAGAAATCAGAAGTAATAATTGGGGATAAT